>NZ_PKGG01000273.1:0-5790 GCF_046480465.1 Arthrospira sp. PCC 8006 | reverse complement strand
ACTTCCTAGGGTCTTTCTTTATACATTGCTAAAGCGGAACTTTCTCCCATATCGATTTTGGCTTGTTCAAACTTATCGATTAATTCCCAGTTAAGGATTTTAACCTCCGATATATACATTTTTGTTTCGTTTATTCGTTTCGCATTTTCCCTACCGCCATAACCTTTACGTTCCTCAAATAGCAAAGGATAAACAATTGAGGAATTTGTTAATTGTACTAAATCCTTACAAATACGTTCAGCATCTGACTTGCTAGATTCATTCACAAAAAACGAGAATGTTCTACCATTTCGCATATTACAGGTTACTTTGATATTGCCTTTTGTGAACGCTGATTTACTAGGTTGAGTAAATATCCTTTGTAATTTATCCCAGGTTATTTCGTGTCTTTCTACTGATGGGAGTTCTATCTGAGTTTTTTGTAGTTTTGACCGTCTTTCCTTAGTCCAATATGGAGGTTTTTCGTAATTGTACAAAATGAAGGTTAACTGAATTTTTAAATTACTACTATTCGGAACTTCAGAGATATCACCGGAACCCACAAATTGACCAATATCACGATTACCTAGTATTTCAGTTTGAGCTAATGTGTTAGCTACATTTTCTTGAAGGTTTCTTAATGATGATACTAGTCTAAATCGCTCTCCACCATTTTCTACAACCGCGTTAACTAATTGTTGCTGTCTATTTTCCTCAATGCGTTGTAATGCAATATATTCATCTAAGCCTTGAGCGACTAAAATAATCGCTTCTTTACAATTATCTGAGAATTCATCCCAAAATTCCTCTGAACTATCTTGGTTCCATATAGTGCTTAACTTGCCATCATATTTTTCTGGTAATTTCTCCCTAGCTTCCCTTCTCTGTTTACCGAAACTCCATTCTTCGCCTTTTTCGTCACCCCACTTTTTAATAGTGTCTTTACCACCAGGAACCATAGAAACAATAGCCGTCGCAAGTGTTGAAGGACTTTTATCTAAAAACATTTTAACAACCCGTCTACCATGCTTAAACAGTTGCCATGCTATGGCTTTCATAGCCATGTTAAATGACTGTTTAACGTATGAGCCGAAAGCTGTAGATACTTCCATAAGCATTTCAGGTCCCTTGCTTAAGGCAATGTGCATAGCAGCGGCTTTGTTGATAAATGCAATACCAATGGTAGGCAATACTCCACATACTAACTTCCCAGCCATATTACCTAAAAAACCGGCGGTAGTACTAATAAATTGATTAGCAATATTCATCATATTTTTGTCTATCTGTTCATCTGATATATTCCAGTTGAAATTCCAGAAACTATCCCAATTAGACGTGATAAATCGTGCTACTTTCTCAAAACTAAAGTTAGATAAAAACTTAGTAATTCCTTCCCACAACCAACCCCCAAAACTTTTGCCCCACTCAACTACTTTACCAGTTATTTTAGCCCATAGCTTGCCAAACCAACCCATCTCTTGAGTAGATGTTCTCTGAGCTAAATTAACTTGTCTAACGCCATTCCTACCTATACTGCTACGAGTTTGACGGCTAGACAAGCTACGAGTACTCCTTAGCATTCTTGCACTTCTGGCAACCATTACAAAGTTCCTCTTAGTGGATTATCGCCGTCAATCAATTCGGTTTCTATCCTGATATCAGGAAAGTCTTTTTTCAATAATTCTTGTACTTTATTAGTCTCTTGCTCTCTAATCTCGTCTTGTTTTTTCATTGAATCATATAACCTAGTTAAATCGGCTAGTATGTCTTTAGATGGGTCGTTACCATTAACYTGTAAAGTACCTTGCGCTCTAACTATTGAGAAKATTTCCTTTATTTGATTTAAGGCTGTCTGTAGTGTTTCTTTCGCGTTCTTTTGATTAGTGATTTTAACTTTACTTTCATTAGGTTCTAGTAGTTCCTCAAAATTATCAGCTTCTGGAGTAAACGCTGTTTTTAGTTTCTCGTATTTTTCCTCGGTTTCAAATCCTAAATAGTCTAATATTTCCGAGACTTCCCTACCAGCTTTAAAGGCTGCCGCGTGCGCCAAACCTGCTTCATGTAAACAGGTTAAAACAGCGTTTTGGGTCACTTGGTGACTAATAGCTATCTCCATTACCATCCCGAATATTTCCGCTATCGCCTCAGCTAAGTTAGGCAATTTGATTTCCGCGTGTTCCTGTTCTTTGGTCATCAAATTTACGTCATCAATCTCGACTTTAACTTCAAACTCACCCCATCTTTCGTCATCGATGTCAAATCGATACATTAACCATTCTGGCAATGTGTTTATTCGTTTAATTCTGTTTTCTGGATTATTAGCATTAACCGTTATTTTTTCCGGCATTTCAGCCGGGAAGGATTCAGGGTCTAGGAACTCGTAAATCCTTCTAATCATTCCACAGCATTCTTCATTCATGTCTGGTATTGTGATTTGACGAAGACGAACGTTTTCTGGCGGCAAATAATCTTTATCTTCAGAAAAAATCCATAGTTTATAGCTATAATTACGGGTGTTCTCCCAAATTCGTGGACCGTCTAAAGAAGTGTAGTCTAATCTAGTACTCGTAGGAAATACTGGATACCAGCGTGTATTTTCATACCCCCTACCTTGATTGATAGGCGCCCCACAATACGTCAGACTGATATTCGTAGTATGATTGATGACCTCTATCAATATATGGAACTTCCCATAAATGTATATATTCTAACATTGCTTCCGGGTCTTTAGTCCAAACAACTGTTACGTCTGTGTACCAATCAGTCGTAGGTGCACGGTAAAAGATAGACCCTAATAATGGACTAATCATAAGCCTATTTGGACCATTACATGAAGCGTTATATTCAGAGTTATAAAACCTATTAAAGCCACTCCCATATAATGAAACTCTTTCACAACCTGAATTCATATAGTAAGGTTTTAACGGGTATAACCTACGATGGTTATCAACATAATCATTATGTACAATTATCGGCTTTTCGTAATTGTACTCTGAATCATGCCATGAATTTTCCCACTCTATAAATACATCTAATCCAATCTTATCAACTCTAAAATTTGACGTTGTTTTTTCCTGCTTTCTCCACCAATGGCTATCAATACTAGATGTTGCATTGCTAAGTGTACTATTTACTATTCCAGCAAAAATCATTAAATGCCATTTATCATTATTTTTAACAGGATAATCACGAGGGTCTGGCATTTCGTTCCCCGGTTTTGGTGGTCGCCTTCCTTTATCATCATCTACCTCGTCACCGCTATTAGGGCCGCCAAAACCTCTACCAGCGCCACCCTTTCCCCTAGGTTTTTTTCCTCCCTTTGGTTCATCTCTACCGGGTGGCTCCCTACGACGATGGTCGTCACCAGCGCCACGAATTGGTTCATCTCTCTTTGATGGTTCCCTACGACGATGGTCTTGACTAGCACCACCAAACGATTTCCTACCTTGTGGCTCCCTAGTAGGGTCTGGGTCCCATATTCTAGTAGTAGGGTCTGGGTCTCGCATTCTAGCGGTAGGGTCTGGGTCCCATGGGTTAATTGTGTTTCTAACCATTTAAATAATCACATTAAAGTAGTAATATTATACTAACAAATAATTTATTAATAGGTGGTTAAAATGGTGAGAGGTGTTAAAAATATCACGGCTAATATCAACGCTGCTAACTGGAGTAACGCCATAGAGTTATTTAACGGGACTATTTTAGAATCATTAATAACAGAAAGATATAAATATGATATCGGTATTTACAGCTATATATCATCGTTAAACGCTAGATGTTACACTCCCAGTATTGCACAATCACAAATCCCCAAAATTTACCCGGAAGATAGCTATTACCAACGGTGGAAAAAAAAANCAGGAAGTGTTGCAGGAAGCGGTAGATTTACAAATATTTTATGGGAATATGGCAACAGAAAAAGGGTTAAATTTAGGGATTGTCAAATTGCCATATTATGGAGGCATTCACACCGAAAACCTGTTAATTGAATTAATCACTAATCAAAACGAAGGTTTAGCAATTGATAGCAACTCAATAGTTAAAGCTAGGTGTTTAACTCAGTTACATAACAATGATTCKATTAATATTTTTGGCATGGCKGAAKAKCAACTCGAGACAGTTCCTAAAACCCCTACATTGACACAACCCGAAAATTTTGGGGTTACAATAGGCAATACCCCCACGTTAGTTAGACCCTCAAATATTAATCGGTATAGGTTGCACTTACAAAACGTAGGTTCTGTAGGGGTATGGTTTTGTCACGGTGATATCAGTAACTGTGTACCTTATCAATGCCTATATTTACCTCCTAACGCTGGGTGGGATGATGAACTAAAATCAACAGCTTCTATCTATGCTATAACTGAGGATAGCGTAACCAATATTGTTGGATTAGAACAAACAATAAATTGGTAAATTGTACTTTGATTTAGGGGTTTATTATGAGTTTCTCAGTTTATAGTTCTGTTGTCAATTTAGACACTCTAAACATTAGCAGTAAAATACAGGGAACTCCCGAAACTACAGCGATAAGTTTGACTGCTAACACTATCACGGAAGTTGTGCCTATCAATGCTACCAGTAACGGTAGAACGGTGTTTGTAAAGAATCGGTCAAATACCAATGTACATCTAATATTTGACCCTACAGGTGATAGCGTGTCAGACGCTGCATTTTCGGTTAAGCCAGGTGATACCATCTCAATAACGTGGGGTAGAACTAAGTTACAGGCGATAGCAGAATCTAGCGCTAATATCAGCGTTACAATTATCGAATATATCGATATGTAATCATCAAATGAATGGCTAGTATTAAGAAGTTATTAGCCATTTAATTAAGTACTCAATATAGAGGCAGTTATGACTAATTTCAACATTTACTCTAGTAAGTTTGGGCAATCAACCGATGACTTGCCAGAAGGTGAAGTTAATCTATATTTAACTAATGAACGGATACAAGCAGTTATTGACTCAAATACTAATTTAGTCAAATTAACTCAGTTAACTTGGAATAATATTACTAATAAACCTGGCACTTTCCCCCCATCTACTCATTCCCATAGCTGGACTGAAATAACGTCCAAACCGTCTACGTTTACTCCATCAGAACATACACATACTATTGCTAATGTTACAGGACTTCAAAGTACATTAGACGGTAAAGAGCCTACTTTTACCAAAAGTACAGCATTTAACAAAAATTTTGGAACAACTATTGGAACTGTTACAGAAGGTAACGATGTCAGATTATCAAATGCTAGAACACCAACTAGCCATACACATACCTTATCTCAAATAACTGATAGTGGTAATTTAGCTTCTATTAATACTAACGGAAGTACAGTCAACTATCTTCGAGGTGATGGTACTTGGGTTACACCACCTAATACCACTTACACAGCGGGTACAGGATTAACATTAGTTGGTACAGAGTTTAGAAATACAGCGCCTCATATTGCTACTAATTTGTCTTATAGTTCTGCTGCTACTACAGGTACTGTCAATAGTTCAACTGGTAATAATGCTACTATTCCTGCTGCTACAACATCTGCTGCTGGTTTAATGACAAATGCTGATAAAAGCAAGTTAGACGGAATTGCGGCAGGTGCACAAGTAAATGTAGCAACTAATTTAGGAGTAACAGCAGGAACAACAGCAGGACCTATAATCACATCATCAACAGGGACTAATGTCACTTTACCTACAGCTACAGCAACTAATGCAGGAATAATTACAACTGGGAATCAGACAATTGCAGGAGTTAAAACATTTAACTCATTAATTACCGGGTCAATAAATGGAAACGCAGGAA
>NZ_PKGG01000654.1:0-283 GCF_046480465.1 Arthrospira sp. PCC 8006 | reverse complement strand
TTCGGGGGTGGTGGGAGAAGTCCACCAAACGGGCAATACGGTGATTGATGCGTTATTAGCTGTGGCCAAGGAAAATCCGGTTTGTGATATTCCGGGTTTGGACTGGGACTCCCATCGGGTGATTTTGGCGACAGTCCACCGCCGGGAAAACTGGGAACACCTGGAGGATATTGCGAGGGGGTTTCTCCAGATTCTAGATCGGTTTTTGGATGTGGCGCTACTGTTACCCCTGCATCGCAATCCCACGGTTCGGGAGACTTTGACCGCTTTACTGGGAAATCAT
>NZ_PKGG01000453.1:0-1415 GCF_046480465.1 Arthrospira sp. PCC 8006 | reverse complement strand
GAAAAATACTTAACCAAAAATCAAGATTAATTTCCGTTAAATATCCAAAACCAAAAATATAAAGATTATGGCGACTGATGTTTTACCAGAATTATTACGGGTAGGAAGTGATGGGGTAGTGATATTTTTAGTGTGGTCTTTGATGAAGCAAAACCAAAAGTTAATAGCAGAGGTCAACTCAAGAGACAATGAATTAATGAAGTTGATTTACAAAATACTTAGCAGTGAACAGCCAGGTACAAGAAGTAAACGCGATCGCACTAGCCGGATTAACCGTCCCAGGGCAGAAAGCAAGGAGTGAGTTATCAGACTGACCCAATGGAAGGCAGCCTACTGGGAAAATGGACAAAATAAGTACAAATTCCCAGTTAGGACAAAAAAGCGATCACATTAAGTCCCTTGACACCAATCTGGACTTCTACAATTCCAAGACAAAGGTAAACGCTTCCAGGTTATTTGCTAATCAATCGGTCATACTCGGCATGGGTTCCAATCCAAAACCAAGAAATGCCGTTCTCTACTTCAACACCCAAAGCACGATAATTTAACCCTACTCTAACCGACCAATACCTTTTCCCCAGTTTTTTGAAATGGAGAGACGGATGAGACGGGTCAGATTTGAGTAAGTTGTAGCATTCATCGGCAGTTGTTTGTACAGCTTCCGGTAAAGCATGGTAACATTGCCAAAATCGTCGAGTGGTATAGTGCATCAGAGTTCTCGGCAATGTCCAGATACAAACTCCGCGATCGCCTCTTGAGCGAGGGCTTCTAAACGACCCTCGGCAATATCCTGTTCTATCTGTTCATCCCACCGTTGATAATCCAAATCAAAGAACCATTGTTTTAGTTTTTCAAACTCATGGGATGGCAGGGAGAGAATTGCTTGTTCAATTTCTTTCAGGTCGGACACAATTTTACCTCTGTCGTTGTTGTAGAAATTATAGCTGGGCTGGCAAGGCATCAGGGTAAACGAGATGCTCTAAAATCGAGCGTTATAGAAACCAATATTCTCAAATCTCCTCTAACCAGGTTTCGATCGCCGATATCAGATTCGGTTGATTGGGGGGAAAGCCTTTTAACGGCGCTTCTAGGGGTTCTGAGGTGAGAAATGCGATCGCAATTACCCCCGTCAGTTTTTGGCAAAAGGCCATGAGTTCTGGGGTGGGTTGGGTCGGGGTGGAAACCGTTTCGCTACCGAAGAGGATGGCACGGTGGGGGAGGAGGTGGGGCGCGTTTTAGGCTTTTGAGGTGGCGGCGCAGTTCAGCGGGGGTGGCGGGTTCCGGGGGGGTCTTCGTCGGGACAGGTGGTATCCCAGATGAGTTCGCTGAGGGTGAGGGCGATTTCCCCTTCCCGGGTTTCGTTGGCGAGGGGTTGGGCGTTGAGGATGAGGATGGGCTGGTGTTGTAGGGCTTGG
>NZ_PKGG01000225.1:0-8182 GCF_046480465.1 Arthrospira sp. PCC 8006 | reverse complement strand
CTTTCTTACCAGTCAGCTTTGGTGTATCACCCGAAAGATGGATAAACCCACCCGGTCATATTTTAGTTAAAGACTTAGGAAAGACTGGGAACTTTTCCGCAGCGTTCATTAGCAGGAACCGCCGCCATAATTTTTTTAGGGTCGGGAAGATTGAGACTATTCATGAGTTCAATAAAACTCTCGCGGCTGTTTCCTGCTAAACGGGGGTTGTAAAGTTTTTCTTCTTTAATAGTGGAAACTGTATGACCTCGATAGTCATGACCAGGATAAACTAGAGTATTTTCGGGAAGTGTAAAGAGTTTTTGAACAATGCAATCATAAAGTTGTCCGGGGTCGCCACTTTGGAAATCAGTACGTCCACAACCTCGGATTAATAGGGAATCTCCGGTTAAAATACGATCGCCATTTACCCAATAGGTGATATGGCTGTCAGTGTGTCCGGGAGTAGCGATCGCCTCAATTTTAATCTCCCCTAATTCTAAGACTTCTCCATCACCAATATAGCGATCGGCACAGGCTGCATTAGCCTTTTGGGGCACAATTCCCAGACATTGGGTAAGCTGGCGTAGTTTCCCCGTCCCGGTAATATGGTCAGCGTGAATATGGGTTTCTAAACAATAGCGTAAGTTTAATTCCAATTCTTCCAGCAATTTCAGATCGCGATCGACTTGTTCAAGAACCGGATCAACTAATGCTGCTTCCTTGGTGACAGTATCGGCAATTAGATAGGTATAAGTGCTGGTTTCCGGGTCGAATAGCTGACGAAATAGCATTGATTCTCCTTTAGCCGTTGCATTTAGATATTATGTGAATACTTAACTAGATAGTAAAGTATTAAATGCTAAACGTCAATGGTTTGGGGTGATGGTTTGGGGTTAACGAAAGTAAGGTCTTCCTTTCCAGAAAACGCCGACGAGAACCCCAAGAAAGGAAAATCGTGATAAAGTGATCACGATGCCAGGTATGGGAAGTAAGGATTTAATCCATAAGCCCAGGAGTAGACAGGCAAGCAAAGCCCAGAGAGTGCCAGAATTAAGGATGATCTGTTGGTCCCACAGTTCCAAGAGATAAACAGCCAAAGCGCCGATACTGATCGCCGACACGATAAACATAATTATGCCCAAGGGTGGAGAATACAAGAAGGCGATCGCCTGAGAGAGACTAGGCGAATGTGTTAAACCCAGAGTCAACAGCAACTCAACCGCCGCCACTATAGCCACTGTGACCCCGGCGCTTTGAAGCAACCACCGCCAGGGTAAAGATTTCAATTGGTATATTAAACGATTCATGGTCTGATCTCCTGTATGAGTAGCCGACAATCTGACTGCTATACTACAATTTTTGGCAGGTTGTCGAATTTGAGAGAGAGGAAACTATTGTGGAAACTACCATCAATTGTGCAGAAGCCTGTAAAAATGGTTGTATTCTGGGTGATAAATGCCCCCACCGGGAATATGTCACTTCTGTATCGAGTTTTATTGAAAATACATCTTTAGATCAAATGCTAGATATAGCAGAAGAAGCTGTCCGCAAAAAACGCACAGCACCACCTCAATGGATAATCCCAGACTTTCCTGAAAATCAATCTTGACATACTCACGCCCGCTGAAGTCACGGTGATTCTTGACGCTTCACTGACTGACGCTACCAAGGTAGTCTTATTTCTGTCTCAGCGTCCGTTTAGAGTCTCCCAATGCCCTGTGGCGACTTTGTTCTATATTCTTGGCTGCATTTTCATCTCGGTCGTGTTCAGTGCCACAATTTAGGCATCGAACCGACCGAATTTTTAGATCGAGCTTACCCCATTTGTAGCCGCATTCAGAGCAAATCTGGCTGGTCGGTTCCCATCGACTGATGACGTGAAACTCTCTACCAAACTTCTCAGATTTTGACTCACAGAGCGTTCTAAACTCTCGCCAACCTTGCCAACTAATAGCCCTGGCTAGACGGCAATTTTTGACCAAGCCTGACACATTCAGGTCTTCTAAGGCAATCGTTTGGTTTTCACGAACCAGCTTAGTAGACAATTTGTGCAAGAAATCTTGGCGGGTATCTGCAATTTGATTATGCAGTTTCGCAATTTGAATTCGAGTCCTGTTTCTCCGTTTTGAGTCTTTCTGCTGACGGGCTAGTTTTTTCTGGAGCTTGCGAATTTGGCAGTCTGCTTTCGAGTAATTAGGGCTAAAAGCCTTCTCACCGTTGCTCATGACCGCAAAAGTTTTAATTCCCAAATCAATCCCGATGCTTTGGTTTTTAGCCTCGACCTGAATCGGTTCAACTTCTACAACAAAGCTCAAGAAATAGCGGTTAGCACCATCTTTGATGACTGTAACCGAACTGGGTGCGGACGGCAATTCCCTCGACCATATGGGTTTTATATTACCAATCTTGGCTAAAAACACCTCTCCTTTTTTGATGGAAAATGCAGTTTTTGTGAAGGTCGCAGACTGCTTATTTGCTTTTTTCTTAAATCGAGGTAGCCCTACCTTTTTACCTTTTCGCTTTCCGCTAAGGGAATTAAAATAGTTTTTGTAGGCAGCATCTAACTGTTTAAGAGATTGCTGTAATGGCACAGACGAAACACTAGCCAGCCATTCTCTAGCCTCAGTCTTTTTGGTTTGGGTCAACGTTGCCGAAAGCTGGTTGTATCCAGGGTACTTATCAGACTTACTGAAAGCTAGAGCATCATTCCACACTACCCGAACACAACCAAACAACTGAGCTAAACTCTGTCGCTGTTGCTCTGTCGGGTAGAAACGGTATCTGTATCTCGATTTCATTGTCTGCGCTAGACTTTGCCTGTAAATATATGATAGCGGGATATACACCAAATAACAACCCCTTTACGCAGGCAAAGGCACAGTATTTCCAGCCTGAAAATTAACTGAGTCTGTGTCATTAAATATCGTAGGTATGTGTTCACTGCTGAAAGCCTTACAGTTATCTAAAAGTCGTTTAACGAAGTAGCCAAGAAAATGGATTTTCGGATTCTCGAATTTAACGGAGAATCTGACCACATTCACGGGCTGAAATTGACAATTGATAATTATTCTCGACTCCCGACTCCCGAAGTTATTCAGAAAACCCTATCTATAGTCGATATGGTCAAGCTGGCTACCCTAAACCATAGGCCAAGATGCGCTCTGGAGTCCAAGCTATTTTGTTAGCTCCGTTGGAGGTGCGCCCATAGAGGTTCTCAAGCAGTACACTAGGGAACCAGAAAAGCCGTCCTAGAAGGCTATGCACTGAGTATAATCGAAGTGCGATGCACTGAGCCTGCCCAAGTGACGGGGTTTTAGACCCATGCTTCTGATAAGTTAACCCAGACCAGAGGAGATCAGAAATATTGCCACCGAAAACACGAACATATATCTAGCTTGTGTTTGGTTAGTGGTTGATTAGGGGGATGACATGAAAGCGATCGCTATGCGGATTTGGGATATAATCCCTTTTGGTCAAATCATACCCGGGAGGATACTTTATGGCTGGCAGTGAAGTTCAGGCTGATTTTTGGATGACAGAGTACATCACACCTTGGGATATTTATGCTCACGGGGTTATCGATGTTCTAGCCCATCAAAAAACCCCCTATCAGGAGATGTACATTGTTGAAACTGGGGCTTATGGTAAAGCCCTAGTCCTGGACGGTAAATGGCAGTCTTGCACCGGGGATGAGTTTCTGTATCATGAACCCCTAGTCCATCCGGGGATGGTCATTCAAGGTAAACCAGAGAAAGTTCTAGTCTTAGGTGGCGGCGAGGGAGCAACTATCCGGGAAGTGTTGCGCTGGAAAACTGTTGATCGGGTGGTAATGGTTGATATTGATGGGGATGTAGTGGAGGCGTGCCGCCAATATCTGCCAGAAATGCACCAGAATGCTTTTGAAGACCCCCGGACTGAATTAGTGGTTGGGGATGCGTTGGAGTTTCTCGATACCACCGACCAAAAATGGGATGTGATTATTTCTGATCTTTCAGACCCCATTGAGGAGGGACCCTCATTTAAACTGTTTACTAAGGAGTATTTTGAGAATATCCGGCGCGTCCTGGCTGATGATGGGATATTTGTGATTCAAGCGGGCCCGGTGGCTCCCGGAAATTTGAACCTTCACGTTCGGATTGTTAATACAGTTAACGCTGTGTTTCCCCATGTTCAATCCTATACTAGCTTTATTCCCACCTATGGAGCCCCGTGGGGATTTGCGATCGCCTCGCAACACCCCATTGATCCCTATCCTCAACCGGAGAAAACAGATGAAATCCTCCAACAGCATACTGTAGGCGGTATGCGGATGTTTGACGGTACTACCCTGTTAGGACTATTTCAACTTCCCCGACATCTACGAGAGGCGATCGCCGCTGAGACTCAAGTATACACACTTTCCGAACCTCCTAAATTCTTTGGCAAAGGCAAGTTAAATTAGCCTAGAGAATTGTTAATTGAGGCGATAAATTACCAGATTTTCGGGAACTGGGAACAGTTAGACAGCCTAGTTAATCAGATAATTACTACTAACTAGCGTCTATCTACTGTTTCCTCCATAAAATCCATCATTTTAATCATTTGCCACCTACTTAAAATTATCATGAACAATCCGCATCTTCCCCTACGAATTGAGACTACCAAAAAATCCCGTATTAAAGAACTAGAAACCGAACCCATACCCTTCGGCAAAATCTTCAGCGATCATATGTTAGTGGCTAACTATAGCCAGGGAAATTGGCAGGATGTTCAAATCATCCCTTACGGTCCCATAGACCTATCCCCCGCCACGTCTGCTCTCCACTACGGACAGGCGATTTTTGAAGGTATGAAAGCCTATAAAAACCCCAATGGTGAGCCATTATTATTCCGACCGGATGCCAACCATAAACGGATTAATCAATCCGCCGAAAGGTTATGTATGCCAGCTATTCCAGAATCTATTTTTATTGATGGATTGAAAGAGTTAATCAAGTTAGATGCTGATTGGATTCCTAATAAAAATGGCAGCGTTTTATATATTAGACCGATTTACTTTGCTGTTGATGAATCGGTAGGATTAAAACCCTCGGATTCCTATAAATTTATCATTATCACCTGTCCTGTAGGTGCTTATTATTCCCATCCTGTTAAATTGATTGTCACGGAAAAATATGTGAGAGCTTTTGAAGGGGGAACCGGTGCCGCGAAAGTAGCCGGAAACTACGCCGCCAGCCTTCTCGCAGACCGAGAAGCTAAAGAGAAAGGCTATGATAATGTGATTTGGCTTGATGGTATTCATCGCCAATATATCGAAGAATGTGGCACGATGAACTTAGCATTTGTGATTGATGGAGTAGTTGTCACCCCGAAATTAACCGGAACTATTTTAGCGGGAATTACGCGGGATAGTGTGTTAACTTTATGTCGTGATTGGGGAATGCCGGTAGAGGAAAGGGCGATCGCTATTGATGAGATAGTCCAAGCCTACCATCAAGGAACTCTCACGGAAGCCTTTGGTATGGGAACAGCAGCAACTATCGCCCATATTTCCACCATTGGATATCAGGGAGAAGACATGATTTTACCTCCCGTAAGCGATCGCAAAGTAGCCAATCAAGTTTTCCAGAAACTCGAAGAAATCAAAACCGGGAGAACAGAAGATATCCACAATTGGATATGTAGACCATAGTAATAGATGCTTTTTCCCTGTGATTGCCGTCTAATTGGCGGCTAATTGACCCGTGAAGGGCATCATTTCCGCCTCAAGGTATAACTTGCTTTCATGGGCATACTAGGCTGTAGTTGCCCGCTAATTGCCCGCTAATTGCCCGTTAGTTTCTGACGGGCTTTTTTAGTCATCATCAGACAAATATCAGGCTTTCTTAATTTCCTTAATCACCCAATCAAAAGTTTCCATAACCTGTTGTAGGGCTGTTTCATCCTGGAGAGTAGACAGACGCAAAGTTAGCGATCGATACTCACTCGGTTCTACCGGGAGAGATAAACCAATAGAACTAAACTTATTGCGAAGTTCCAGCCATTTGTCCTGACAATCAAAAGGAGGTTGAGAGGCATATTTATTAGAAGAAATTTCCAAACGCCCCGAAATATCCACACTAAATAACTTGTGAGTTTTTTTACCCTTTTGGTGAAGCCAAGCCGTAAACCCACCATAGATATCCCCGGTTCCCCATTGAATATCAATTTTCGGCTGTTGTTGTTTCGCCCAAGCATGAATTTTCTGGGCTAGTTGTGCTTCATCAGTTCCCCGGCGGATATTTAATTCCTCAAAAAAAGACATCTCATCCCAGCGTCTGCGTTCCCCAGTAGCGCTAGATTTTTTCTGTTGCGCTTCCGCCGTTTGACCAATTACCCGAGGTACTAAAGTCCTTAAACCTTCCTGACTGACATATTGCTTAATTTCCACCGCCCAGACTTCCCCAGGGTCAGTTTGCTTATTGAGAAACTCAACCACCCGACGCAAAGAGGGGGAGATTTCATCAGCCACAAAAACCAGGCGAATTTTACCAGCCTGTACATTAGTTTTCACTTTTTGCCAAAAACGCTCTTCCTTAGCATCAGGTCCAAGAAACTCCTCAAAAACCTGTTCTGGATCGCGACCTTGTTCGCGACAGTTAGCCTCAAATTGAGCAATAGTCGATTCAATAGGCCAGTAAAAGCTAACATGGGCCGCATAATCCAACATTAGCCCGATCGCCTTTTGGCGCATTTCCGTATTACGGATACGGCGAATATCCACTAAGGTAGGGATAGCATCCTGGTCAATAAACAAATGATCCAAAGACCAGCGACCGCCGCTTTCTTCCTCCGGGGGAACCATAGCATCCCTGGAAATCAATAGCCACCGTCTAGGGGTGGCGCGATCAATCTCATCCCCAGCCAGCAAATTCGGATAAGATTCTAGCAAGTCCTGAAGTTGATCCTCAGAATCATAGTCTTGTTCCATCATTTCCACAAGCTGATCATCATCTTGAATGAGATAAATGCCTCCACCCATAGCAATTTCCTTGATTTACCTAATTATTTTTCATTAATTGGGAAAGTTAACTGACCCTGAAAAACCGCTTGGGCTGGTCCAGTCATGTATAACCGTTGGTCTGTAGCTGACCATTCAATCTGTAGACAACCCCCTGGAAGTTCTACAGTTACTTGGCGATCGCATCTTTGGGTTAATACTCCCGCCACCACAGAAGCACAAGCCCCAGTTCCACAGGCTAAAGTTATCCCAGCACCCCTTTCCCAAACTCGCATTTTGACATAATCCGGTCGCACTACTTCAATAAATTCTGTATTGGTTCGTTCAGGAAAAGCCGGATGATGTTCAAACAACGGACCAATTTCCGTTAATGGAACACTAGCCACATCATCTACAAAAGTGATGCAGTGGGGGTTTCCCATACTCACGCAGGTAACAGACCAGGGCTGTCCTGCTACCTGTAGGGGAACATCGATAACCTTGAGGCTATTTTCAGATAGGGTGGTGGGAATTTCCGCCGCCAGTAGCCGTGGTAATCCCATATCTACTTTAACCTGACCATCGGTTAAAAGTTGGGGACAGATCACCCCGGCGGCGGTATTAATTTTATAAGCGATCGCCGTCCCAGTTTTCCCTTCTAACTCAGCGATAAACTTAGCCAGACAGCGAATTCCATTCCCGCACATTTCCGGTTCGGACCCATCAGAGTTAAATATTCTCATGGTGTAGTCACTAGCCCCGTCACCGGGAAGGGCGAATATTACCCCATCAGCACCAATACCAAAATGGCGATCGCACATTTGCACAGCTTGTTTCTGTGTACAAATTGGCTCCGACTGATGACGGTTATCAATCAGAATAAAATCATTACCCAAACCGTGATACTTTGTAAACTCAATTGCCATCACTGATATCTCAATCTCCTGCATTAATAATAACTAATCGATTATGCCTGAGTTCAATACCGATTTACCCAGCGTCCGCAAGTTACAAACCTACATCAAGGATAAACCCACTGTTAAGATTCAATTACTCACCGAAGATATGTTAGAGGGCCAAATGCTGTGGCAAGATCCTAACTGTATCTGTTTACAACCCCCACAGGGGGAACCGATTTTGGTCTGGCGAGAGGCGATCGCCTATATACAAGCCAAATCTTGACCCTCTCCCCCTCTCCCCCTCTCCCCAGAGGGCGGGTTTATTTATCTTCCCCTTGGGAAT
>NZ_PKGG01000620.1:0-329 GCF_046480465.1 Arthrospira sp. PCC 8006 | reverse complement strand
CCTGGATACCTGGAAACCACATTTTTCCGCCCTATCTATCCCCCCAAAGCTGGCGGAAAAGCTGGCAAATAACTCCCAAAAATTAGCGGAAATCTCCCGAGAAACGTCGGGAATTTTGGCGGCGGCTAATCAGCTTTTTAGTCAGGAAAATCAGTTAAAACAGGCGGCGGCAGAATTGGCACGATTAAAAAGCCTCGAAACTCAATTAAACCATATAGAAACGGAACTACAAAATACCGACCTAGACCAACTGCGCCAAGACATCGAAAAGCGATCGCAAACCCTCGAACCGCTCTATCAAGAACTGCAAACCCTCCAACAGCAACAAG
>NZ_PKGG01000355.1:0-3339 GCF_046480465.1 Arthrospira sp. PCC 8006 | reverse complement strand
GTCCGATCGCTTGTTCTAAATCGGCAATCGCTGATAGTCCTCTAAATTCTTTGATTTCAATGGCAATACGGGTCCGATCTCGTCTGGCACCAATAATAGATCCTTTTGGCTGCGTCGGAAAATGCGATCGCCTGACACCCAGATCTACAAATAAAAATCGCTCCCCATAGGAAATCACATAAGGATCATCTGTAATTGACCAACCATCTTTAATTATAGCTTGTTTGATAATATTATGAGTTGTATCTCTTCGAGGCATAATCCCCTAATATCTTGATGAACAGTCAAGCCAGTTAATTTTCAGTTTGAGTTTGAGTTGCTGTAGATTATTATAGCACCAATCCAGTCTTTACCGGGAGGCGATCGCATTTTTTCCCCCACTTTCCCACAGTGGGAATTAACCCTTAATGAAGTGTTGACAGCCAGTGGCATTCGTGAGTTATAACCGGGTTTCCGTGGACTAGGTAGGAGCCTGCCCTCACTGTGGGTTATAATACCAAAATAGCCGGGTTTCCCTCCGCCCGGTTGTCATGATTTATTGGGGTTGAGAATGATGGCGAAATGTCCCGTTTGTGAAACGGAATATATAGAAAATGAGGTGGAAACCTGTTCGGTGTGTGGTTATGACCTGACACCCTATCCCCCTATAATTGGTGGGATACCGTCGGGGTTTTGGGAGAAGGAAAAAACGCATTGCGGCAGCCAAGCGGGTTTGGCAATTGTCTCAGTCTCAGGTAGAGTCCGCACAGTTGATGGTCTCTAAAGTGCAGTCTCAGTTAGATGAAATGACCCGGAAAATTGACGGTTTTACCACTACTCAATCACAGCTAGAATCTCAGATAGAAGCGATCGCATCTCAATCCCAATCACAGAGAAAAGCGATCGCATCTCAACTCCAATCCCAGAATGAAGCGATCGCATCTCAATCCCAATCACAGCTAGAATCGCAGGTAGAAGCGATCGCATCTCAATCCCAATCACAGCTAGAATCTCAGATAGAAGCGATCGCATCTCAACTCGAGTCGATAACTGAAGCCGTGGCAGATACTCCCATCGTGTCTTATTCTGGTTTTGATTATAGCCAACTCAACAGATTATTGAAATCAGGCCAGTGGAAAGCTGCCGACGAAAAAACGGCTAAGATGATGTGTAGGGTGGCGGGAAAAACCCACGATGGATATTTAAACTATGATGATATCAAAAACTTTCCCGGCGAGGATTGGCGAATCATCGATGGTCTTTGGGTCAAACACAGCAGGGGACGCTTCGGGTTTAGTGTCCAGAAGCAAATTTACATCAATTGTGGAGGATTGCCTGATGGAAGCTATCCAAAAGGTGATGATATATTAGAGCGCTATGGTGACCAGGTGGGATGGCGAGTTGGAAGGTCTTGGATTTTGAAGTCAGATTGCACGTTTGCGGCGATTGCTCCCTGTGGCTATCTTCCTTTTTGGCCTTGGTTATACGAGTGGTATCAGGTAGGCCATTCATTGAAGTCTGATTAAGTGCATTTGTTCTCTCGCGCACGACTTGTCTACTGTAGCATATAAACACTTCAGGCAGTCCCGTAGTTCACCATTCAAATGTTAATGAAATATCAACACCACTCCTACTCTCCATTGGCGGTGGGTTACGCACTCAACCCACCCTACGAAGTCTTACTTCTCCACTGGTGGTAGAAACTGGGTTTCTAGTTCCTCTCGTTCGGTTATAGTAGCATAAAGCCGGGTTTCCCTACACCCGGTTTCTATGTCTTATCGGGGTTTAGAATTATGGCGAAATGTCCCGTTTGTGAAACGGAATATACACCAAATGAGGTGGAAACCTGTTCCGTGTGTGGTTATGACCTGACCCCCTATCCCCCTGTGATTGGTGGGATACCGTCGGGGTTTTTGGAGAAGGAGAAAAAACGCATTGCGGCAGCCAAGCGGGTTTGGCAATTGTCTCAGTCTCAGGTAAAGTCCGCACAGTTGATGGTCTCTCACCTACAGTCTCAGTTAGATGAAATGACCCGGAAAATTGACGGTTTTACCACTACTCAATCACGCCTAGAATCCCAGAATGAAGCGATCGCATCTCAATCGCTATCACGCCTAGAATCGCAGGTAGAAGCGATCGCATCTCAATCGCTATCACGCCTAGAATCGCAGGTAGAAGCGATCGCATCTCAATCGCTATCACGCCTAGAATCGCAGGTAGAAGCGATCGCATCTCAATCGCTATCACGCCTAGAATCGCAGRTAGAAGCGATCGCATCTCAATCGCTATCACGCCTAGAATCGCAGATAGAAGCGATCGCATCTCAATCCCAATCGCTATCACGCCTAGAATCGCAGATAGAAGCGATCGCATCTCAATCCCAATCGCTATCACGCCTAGAATCGCAGATAGAAGCGATCGCATCTCAATCCCAATCGCTATCACGCCTAGAATCGCAGGTAGAAGCGATCGCATCTCAATCCCAATCGCTATCACGCCTAGAATCGCAGATAGAAGCTATCGCATCTCAATCCCAATYGCTATCACGCCTAGAATCSCAGRTAGAAGCGATCGCATCTCAATYCCAATCGTCACAGNTCAAAGCGATCGCATCTCAATCCCAATCGCTATCACGCCTAGAATCGCAGGTAGAAGCGATCGCATCTCAATCCCAATCGCTATCAYGGCTAGAATCTCAGATAGAAGCGATCGCATCTCAACTCCAATGCCAATCGTCACAGGTCAAAGCGATCGCATCTCAATCCCAATCGCTATCACGCCTAGAATCGCAGGTAGAAGCGATCGCATCTCAATCGCTATCACGGCTAGAATCGCAGATAGAAGCGATCGCATCTCAATCGCTATCACGGCTAGAATCGCAGATAGAAGCGATCGCATCTCAACTCCAGTCGATAACTGAAGCCGTGGCAGATACTACCATCGTGTCTTCTTCTGGTTTTTTGTATACCGAACTCGACAGATTATTGAAATCAGGCAACTGGAAAGCTGCCGACAAAGAAACGGCTAAGATGATGTTAGCGGTGGCACAAAAAACCTCTAGGAGATATTTAGACGACGATGATATCAAAAACTTTCCCGGCGAGGATTTGCGAATCATCGATGGTCTTTGGGTCAAACACAGCAGGGGACGCTTTGGGTTTAGTGTCCAGAAGCAAATTTACATCAATTGTGGAGGTAAGCTTGTAGGACACTATCCAGGTGATACAGCGTGGTGTCAGTTTTGTGACGAGGTGGCATGGCGATATAATGGGGATTACGTGGTCTGGTCTGATTGCACGTTTTCCGCGACTGCTCCCCGCGGCCATCTCCCAAGTTATACCGGGCACTATAGTACTTTTA
>NZ_PKGG01000549.1:0-473 GCF_046480465.1 Arthrospira sp. PCC 8006 | reverse complement strand
ATCAATGGGAGAGGATCAAGATTATTATCGACTATTATTCATGCTTTCATCCCCCAAGTCTAGGGCTGAGGTGCATAGTACACTTTTTATATAAATTTGGCTTCAACTGTGAAATTACCGAGTTATAATAGTCTCATGACTTAATGAAACCCTAGCGTGGATAATTATTTTCTATCTTATTCCCAAACTTTCACCAATAAAAACCCCGACCTAGGGAATTGGATCGGGGTACAAGTTTGATATGAGCATTATATGGGGATTATTACCGCATATCCCACAGAGCCTTAAACAAAGTCTCAGCCAGCTTTCTGGATGTCGCGTTCCTTGCTGCTTTCAACGCCGCCCCAGAAACTTTGTTCCCTTTGTGGTATGCTCTAGTTACCCAATAAACTCTAAGCGAATGAGCCTCTGGAGATTTTGGTAGGCAATCGTAGGGKGTTGTCGCGATCGCACCCCCCCCCGGTTTCTTTTCG
>NZ_PKGG01000436.1:0-1700 GCF_046480465.1 Arthrospira sp. PCC 8006 | reverse complement strand
GCTATAATAGGAGGCTCACAACTTCCTCCGTTCTAACGTTCTGTCTTGACCCTGAGTTCCCTGCCTTGCTTAGATTTCTCCAAGCGTCGGGACATATAAACAGTTATGGGATGGTCTAGGGATAAGAATGAGAGTGCGTCTCCCTATATTTCACCAAGGGGTGAAAGTCCCACTAAGAGGTTATTTCGGGCATTGCAGCCCTATTTCACTCCTAAACGTTTCGCACCAATCCCATTGAGTATAACGGCAAGACTGAAGAACCCGGGTTTGATTTTCTAGGATTCAACTTTAGGCAATATCCGGTAGGAAAATATAAATCTGGAAAAACTGGTGGAGCAGCAAGCCGATTAATCGGTCACAAAACTCACATTAAACCCAGCAATAAAGCAGTTAAAGCCCATACTGAAGTGATTAAGGGTGTAATAAAACAACATAAAACAGCACCCCAATCAGCCCTGATAAGCAAACTAAACCCAATAATAAAGGGATGGTCAAACTACTATTCAGGGGTTGTCTCAACAGAGACCTTTGTTAAGCTAGATTATCTAATCTGGCAAATGTTACGGGCATGGACAGTATCAAGATGCGGAAAGGCAAACCACGAAAAGCTAAGAAACTATTTCAGACATGGAACGATTAAACTTAGCAATGGGAAAGAAAGACATGAATCTTGGTTGTTCTAGACTAAAGATGGATGCCAACTATGGAAACATAATTGGACTCCGATTGTCAGACACACCCTGATACGCCCTGACGCAACACCATACGACGGAAATTGGACTTACTGGGCAACCAGACGAGGACAGGCAATTGAAACGCCAAATAGGGTAGCAAAACTACTCAAAAAGCAAAAAGGTAGGTGTACCTGGTGTGGACAGTATTTCGCGCCATCGGATTTAGTTGAAGTAGACCACATTGTACCTCGAAGCCTAGGCGGAAAGGATGAATACAAGAATCTTCAGTTATTACATCGCCACACCCGCGATGATAAGACGGCACTCGACAACGCCAACGCTGTATCCTTAACAATGGAGCAGTCAGATTAGGAGCCGTATGAGGTGAAAGTCTCAAGTACGGTTTTGTATGGGAGGGGGAGATGGCGACATCTCTCTCGACCCCTACTACCAAAAATCTGTCAATGCCTCAATAGTAACTAGGGTTAAGTCCACATAACTATCAGTATCCGTCCTTGCTAGTATTGGATCACACAGGGTCATAACAATTGTGGCATAAATCTTGACAATTATTTGTTTTGTGATATACAACTCCCATAGTACACCGAACAAATATAGCACCAGACAGGATAGTTAGGACGTATAATGGAGAGGACGAGATGACTAAGAAGACCAAAAATGCCAGCCCCCTATAGTTACGACCTCAGACAAAAAGTTATTGATGCAATTGAACTAGACGGTATGCCCAAAACAGAAGCCAGTCAAGTTTTCCATGTCAGCCGGAACACTATCAATCTCTGGCTGCAAAGAAAAGCACAGACCGGWGACTTCCTCCCTAAACCTAATCACCGACCTGGYMATARCCACAAAATTACCGACTGGCAAAAATTCAAGGCTTTTGCCCAAGAGCATGGCGATCAAACCTCCGCTCCAATGGCTGAACTTTGGGATGAAGAAATCTCTCCTGCCACCATATCCAGAGCCTTGAAGACAATTGGCTTCACCGGAAAAAAAAAATTACGGCTA
>NZ_PKGG01000046.1:0-30209 GCF_046480465.1 Arthrospira sp. PCC 8006 | reverse complement strand
TGGGTTTTGAAANTTGAGCCATACCCTCCCCCCATAACCGAAACAAACACTCTTAGGGGTGCGACCGATGTGATAGCAGTCAATGGTTCGTAACGAACCGATAGGCTTGCCATTGACGGGTATCACGAGAGAGTTACCTTATCGGTGTTTGGTTAGGGGGGTGGTATGGGTATTTGACAGATTGATTAAGTTGTGCTTATTGACTGAGTAATCAACCGTTGACAGAATTATTTTCCTGTGCTAGGACTAGGTTATGAGTAACATTTGAGTAACTAGGCATAGTTATTGGGTTGAGTAATAACCCGCTATCGCTGTTAGGATAAGGGTTTATAGTTAACACGTTGTGGCGCAATCAAAGCGCCCTAATGTCTCCGTCCGACAAAAAAAGCCCCAGCCAGCCTTGTGGCTACCCATAGAATCCGGTTTGACTTCCGCCCCCTGGGTGCATTGCTTCACTAGAAATGGAAACGGAGGCTATTGAGATCTCCCCGGTGACTTGGCTTTGGGGGGCGGGGAGCATTTCTCCACGGAAGTCTAGGATGCTCACCAATAACAAATAAGCGATCGCTAAAATAATCGAAATGGCTCCGGTAATATAGGCAACTACTTTAGAACGTTCCATTCTCAATCAATTACAAGTTTCCACCATCCCACCCAGTATATACTAGACCATGGACAATTGAACATCACATTAACCATGATGTCGGGGCGGGTTCTGCTGTCAATCCTCAATTCCCACAGAAAAGATTGCCCAACCCGCCCTATACCCACAGTATGGGCGACCTATTTTTTCAAGGCTACCACATCACCAAACCCTCCCCAGCCCTCTCCCAGAGTTCGGGAGAGCCAGATTTAGAGGGTTTCATTATCCATCAATTACCTAGGTATTAGCGGTTATAACGGTCATCGCGATTATAACGATCATGGCGATTATAGCGGTAACCGCGATTATAGCGGTCTTGGCGATCGCGCATTTTTTCAAAGTTGTCGCGATAGCGCTTTTCCCATTCCTTTTTCTCACGACTGAGGCTGCGTTCTAATTCCTCATGGGCTTCTCGAATCACCCGTTCTTTTTGGCTTTGAGACAAACGCTGATTGTGGGGCTTGTTCATCTCATCTCGCATTTCCGATTCTAGCTGCTCATGTCGCCGCCGGCTATATTCTTCAAAATCCCTCTCAAACTGTCGCCGCCAATCATCATTATTACGATTAGCGATCGCAAATCCCGTTTCTCCTATAGTAGCTTGTTGAGTAGAATTAGCATAGGAAACCATCTGGTCAGCAGGCAGTTGTAACCCTCCCGCAATTAGAAATGTTGTCATAACCAAAATACCCTTCATTACTCAATTCTCCATAATTTGAAGATTAATTGACACCCCCATGGGAAATGATTACGGTTTCAGACTAACGAAAATCCGGGTTCATTTACCCATACATATATAGTATCATTTTGTCAATAGGATTGACCAAGTTTATAGTCGATATTGGTGATCACAAAGTTCCCAATCAAGTCCCCAGGGCAGACCATGAGCCGTATAAGGTACAGCCCCCCATATTTAAGTTCACAGCAAGGGGTAAAATAGGAGATTGAATAAAAATGAATCGATTTAGTTCAATCTGTAGTTAACTATTAGAGGTTACCTTGGCTCATCATCAAGATGCTATTGCGCCCCACGGTGGAAAGCTAATTAATCGCATGGCCAGTGCCGAACAACGGGCCGAACTCCTAGAAAAAGCCGATACTCTCCCCAGAGTAAAACTTGACGAGCGATCGCAGTCGGACTTAGAACTAATTGCGATCGGCGGTTTCAGTCCCCTAACCGGGTTTATGGAACAGGCAGACTATAGCAATGTCGTCCATAATATGCGACTGAGTAACGGACTGCCCTGGTCTGTTCCCATCACCCTATCCGTCACCGAAGAGGAAGCGGCGCACCTGTCGGAAGGTAGCCTAATCCGTCTGGACTCACCAAAGGGTAAATTTGTGGGAGTTCTGGAACTAACCCAAAAATACACCTACGATAAAGAACACGAAGCCATCCACGTCTATCGCACTAATGATAACAAACATCCGGGAGTCAAGGTAGTTTATGACCAAGGTCCGGTCAATCTCGCCGGTCCTGTGTGGTTACTCCAGCGAGAATCACACCCTTTGTTCCCCAACTATCAAATTGACCCAGCCGATAGTCGTTCACTATTCCGAGAAAGGGAATGGAAAACCATTGTTGGATTTCAGACTCGCAACCCTATTCACCGCGCCCACGAGTATATTCAAAAATGCGCCCTAGAAACTGTTGATGGTCTATTTCTCCATCCTCTGGTTGGGGCTACTAAGTCTGATGATATCCCGGCTGATGTGCGGATGCGTTGTTATGAAATCTTGATGGAACGCTACTATCCTAAAAATCGGGTGATTTTAGCGATTAATCCGGCTGCTATGCGTTATGCCGGACCGAGAGAAGCGATTTTTCATGCTATGGTCCGCAAAAACTACGGCTGTACCCACTTTATTGTCGGGCGTGATCATGCTGGTGTCGGGGACTATTATGGAACCTATGATGCCCAGCATATCTTTGATGAGTTTGAACCGGCAGAATTGGGTATTACTCCCATGAAGTTTGAACACGCTTTCTATTGCACATTGACTAAGGGTATGGCTACCAGTAAAACTAGCCCCAGTACCCCAGAACAACGGATTCACTTATCGGGAACCAAGGTTCGGGAAATGCTGCGAAGGGGAGAATTGCCACCCCCAGAGTTTTCTCGTCCAGAAGTGGCGGCGGAACTAATTAAGGCGATGAGGGTTCCCTCAGAAGCATAATTTCACCAAACCCCCCTATCCCCGTCTCTGGGAGGGGGGAGTAGAAAATTATCGACAATTGCAGAAGACGCGCTAGGATAAAATATATCCTATGCTAGGGCTCAACCGAATTTAATCGGTGGGAAACTCATCAGGTTATTGTCAAACCATCTCGGTGGCAGGTTCTCAGGTCTCTAGTTATGAATAATAAGAACATTGAGGCTTTCATGTCTAGGAAATAATCTTTGTGTTTCCCGCGATATTATCTAGTTATAGGAGTGATACAAAACGACAATTAGGAGAGTAATTAACACGAATGAAAATTGTCAATTTTTACACTAAAATTTCCATAAATAATCAGCGAGAAATGCCAACCTTCAAACAGTTAATAGCAGTGGATGCATATAAAATTTTATTTATAGCATTTATTCTTCTTAAAAAAAGCCGCGATAATGGCTATATTTACAGTCCGTGGTCAGTCTTAATTAATTTATGGATGAATTGGAGTATGGCTCACCATGATGATGTGATCCTGGGTTCAAAAATCTAGGAATTAGTGATGTTTTGGATTTCCAGAAATTGGTAAATTTTGCTAGTGAATAAGTTTGAGTAAGTTTCAGGGATAGATGGATTAGGAATAATAGATCATGGCATTAAAGCGACGGCAATTTCTAAAAAGATCGAGTATGCTACTGGCAGGGTTGGGACTTAGTGAGGCGGCTTGGTGGCAACTTGGCGATCGCTACCATAGGGCTTTAGCAGAACCGAATCATCGGAAACTGGCTCTGCTAGTGGGTATCAATCAATATCCGAAAGTCTCCCAACGCCATATAGAACCCCTATCAGGATGCGTCACGGATGTAGAATTACAGCGGGAACTGTTAATCGGTAGATTTGGATTTAACCCCTCAGATATCCTTACCCTTACTAATAAGGAAGCGACGGGGGAAAATATCGAAACTAGCTTTATAGAACATCTAATTAACCAAGCTAAACCAGGGGATTTGGTGGTTTTTCATTATAGCGGCTATGGCAGTTGTATGGCTGATGCTAATCAAAACCCTGACGCGGCTACTATTAAACATTCCCTAATTCCCGTTGATGTCACCCCAGACCATAATGGAGAACCCATTAACGATATTATGGAGGATACCCTGTGGCTATTACTGCGATCGCTGAAAACTCAACAAGTCATCACAATTCTTGATACCAGTTATGCTTATCCTGGTTATTCTCAACAGGGAGTCCTGAGAATCCGATCAGCAGCCAGCCCCAATTCTAGCCAAATTAGCGATCGCACCATTACCCGACAACAACAATTACTACAGCGCTACCAAATCGACCCCGAACAACTAGAACAACGTCGCCTCGGAGAACTTCCTGGTATAGTCTTAGCAGCCAGCAAACCCACCGAAATGGCTACAGAAACCACTTGGTCTGGACTCAGCGCCGGATTGTTTACCTATAACCTTACTCAAACTCTCTGGAATGCGACAGCCACCTCAGACTTCAAAGAAACTCTAGGTCGTGTAGCCGGAGTGGTAGAACGTATTACCGGACCGAACCAGCAACCTCAGCTTCAGCGTCAAGTTAGAATTACGTTAGATGATCAACCACCCATGATTAATCTACCGCTAACATCACCCCCAGTCGATGGAATTGTTACTGCTGTGACTGGGGATGGCAAAAGTACGGAATTGCTACTGGCTGGTTTACCTGGTTGTGTTCTGGAATCGGGAGAAATTAATTCCCTATTTACCATTGTATCAAACACTGAGAGTACAGAAGCTAAGGTGCAGCCAAAACTCCAAATTCGCGGCTCTAACTCATTGCACGCTACCGCTGAGGTGAGAATATTAGAAGTGGGTGGTATCAAGTCACCTGTGGTTCAGTCCGGCCAATTTATTAAAGAGACTATTCGGGTTATACCTCGCCACATTAACTTAAAAATTGGTCTTGATTCTAAACTCGATCGCATTGAAAGGGTCGATGCAACCAGTGCCTTGTCTAGTATTGATCATATCTCTATCACTAGCAACGACCAACCCATTGATTATCTATTCAGCGCTGTACGCGATACTACTATTGCTCAAAATCCGAGTAGCTCGATGAATTCATTATTCCCAGGGCATTATGGTCTATTTTCCCCCGCTCAGGTGGTGCTTCCCGATACAGCAGGAGAAGGTGGAGAGGCTGTCAAAGTCGCCGTACAACGATTAGTTCCTCAATTGAAAACTCGATTAGCTGCTAAGTTGCTACGACTGACGGAAAATGAACGTTCTGACTTACTCAAAGCCAAAGTTACCCTAGGGATGTTAACTCCCCAGTCACGGGCGATCGCTAAACGAGAAACCCCTGATTTATCCCATCAGGGAAGTGATCAACTCACCCTAACCAGCCCAAATAATGCTAATTCTACCCCAGCGGTAGCACACCGTTCCGAGACCTTTGGTATACCGACTATACCAAAGGAGAGTCGTATTCAGATGCAATTACAGAATAATGGTGAACTCCCATTATATTTCATCATGTTTCTGTTTGACAGTCGTGGTCAAACATACGTTTATGATGCTACTAGACCTCCCATAGTTGAGACTCAAGACAGTTCTATGATTTTACCCCAGGTTTTACGGGTAGAAGGGGGAAAAACTATGAGTATTCCCCCAGCTAATGTTAATGGCGGAACTAGCACCACCGAAACCCTAGGAGAATTGGTGCGGGGTCCGGCTGGGTTGATTGAAACCTATCTGATTATTAGCCATTACCCTTTTACTCAGACTTTACCAGCTATTAGTCGTGGTTTAAAGCAAACTTCCATCAGTTCAAAAAATAGACTGCAATTGCTGTCAAATCCTTGGGAAGTTTCCCGGTCTGTATTGGAGGATTTGGCAAAAGCTAGTCAACTAGGAGTTGAACGTTCTGGGATTTCTACTGATAATCTTGCCCTAGATATTAATGCTTGGGCTACCTTTAACTTTGTCTGTCGAGTTGTGTAAAACTTGTCAGGAGTTGAGATACTTATATAGTAGACAGTTATTTCTTTTTTCTATCCGGTTTCCTATCTTGTTAGTCAGGGTTAGAGAGTTGATGATAGCATCAGTAGGAGATGTTCATGAAAATTTTAATTGTTGAGGATGATAGAAATGCAATTGTTCCTCTGATTGACGAGTTAAAAGCCTATCACTATATTGTTGACTTGGCGGTTGATGGTCATACCGGATTGGAACTCGCTTTAGAATGGAATTATGATTTAATTATCCTTGACTGGATGCTTCCCGGAATCAATGGACTAGCAATTTGTCGTCAATTGCGCGAGCAAGGTTTTCTCAAACCTATTTTGCTTTTAACTGTACGCAATCTTAATGAGGAGATTATTACCGGATTAGATGCTGGCGCTGATGATTTTGTTTCTAAACCTTATAGCCCGTCTCAAGTTTTGGCGAGAATTAGAGCCTTATTAAGAAGGAAAAGTTTGCCACAATTACCATTACAATTTACCTGGGAAAACTTGCAGGTTAATGAAACTTCTGCACAGGTTTATTATGATAACAAGCCTGTTGATATTAAGCCAAAAGCCTATAATTTACTGTTGCTATTTCTGAAAAATCCACAGCGGATTTTTAGCCGTCAGGATATTATCGATCAACTCTGGTCTTTTGATAATGAACCCAGCGAATATGCGGTCACTAATTTAATTAAAGACCTGCGCCGAACTCTCAAAGATGCGGGGATGATTACAGATATTATCGCGACTATTTATGGCTTGGGATATCGCTTAAATCCACCCCCAGAAACTGAATCTAATCAGGCAGAATATCTGGATAACTCACCGTCTTTAATCCCTCGATCTAACCATAATATTGAGGAGATTTTGGCTAAATATCAGAATTCCTTTGACGAAGAGGTCGGCTTTTTAGAAACCATGTTTTTAATCAATTATTCGGATGATTCTATCTCAGAAATTGCCAGGGAAAAGGCTCAAGAAATTGCTCATAATTTAGCGGGAAGTTTGGGTTCTTTTGGCTATCAACGAGGTTCGGAATTAGCCCGTGATATCGAAAACTGCTTGAGCTATGATGATGGCTTATCAGATAAATATAAAAATATCAGTATAATTCAAGAAAAAATACGCCAATTATGTCATGAAATTAACCAGTCTCCTCAACCGATATATTTCCAAATTTGTGCTTCATCTAATCAAATTTTGCTGATTGATGCTGATCGAAGTTTAGCGGAACAATTACAAGGTCAAGCTGGCGCTTGGAACTTAAATATAGACGCGGTTTCCACTTTGACTAATGCTAGACAGTGGCTGACCAAAACTCTCCCTGATGCGATTTTATTAGACCCCCATTTGTCAGAGGAAGATTTGACAGGATTTGATTTCCTCAAGAACATCGGACAACGTTTCCCGGAAATTCCTATTTTGATTTTTACTTATGAGGATAACCTGTCGGAACGTATTATGTCAGCGCGTTTGGGGGCTAGACGATTTTTGCACAAACCCGTTACGCCTCAATACATTTTTGAAGCGATCGTACAAGTTCTCCCCAAACCCCCCAGCCGAGATGCTCGGATTCTGATTGTAGAAGATGATCCTATCTGTTTGCAAGTTTTGCGAAATATCCTCAAACCCTGGGGATTTGATATGATTTGCTTGAGAGAACCTAACCAATTTTGGCAAGTCCTAACCCAAACTCTCCCGGATTTATTAATTTTAGATGTACAAATACCTACCTATACGGGTTTGGATTTGTGTCAGGTCGTCCGACAAGACCCGGCTTGGGAAGAGTTACCAATTTTGGTGGTCACTGGACATCAAAGTTCTGATATGATCCAAAGGGTTTTTGAAGCTGGCGCAGATGATTTTATTACTAAACCAATTATGGGCCCAGAATTAGTCACCCGCGTTATGGCTCGTATTGAGCGATCGCAACTGAGAAGAAAAGTTAAACAGATCCGAAAACAGTCTAGGTGAGTTATCCATCATAGCCGCAGCTACTGACCGAGATTGTCAGAAAGAAAAACCCAGCCCCCACTTCCAGCCCACTAGGGACTAGATATTTAGGTCTCCTACTCACCCAGAAAGGGCATGAACCCTTGAGGGCTTTTGGTTTCCTAAACTATTAGGTACCAGCTCTATATGGGTAGACTGGGCTGTATATCAGGGTCTATGTAGCATAGTACCAGCAAAATATAAGGAACTTATAAGATGATATCCAAAATTTGTAAAGCCCACACCCTTACCTGATTATGGCCAACCTTTCCCAATAGTTCTGTCTGTTTATCGATTTCAGGTAGCATCTTCTGATACCGCCTGACTTTTTTGGCGGTCTGGGAGGGTGACGACTTTGGCTGTGGTGAGTTGTAAATACGCCTAAGTTGTTGAGGTGGGAGGCTGCGGGGAGTAGTTGGGAGTGGGTGAATTTGAGCGATCGCACCATTTCAACCTAGTTAAACACATCCCCTATTGCTTTTCAGATTATCTGTGGGGTGATTATCTGTAGGCTGGGGTTGGGTTTCCCAAGCTACAATTTATGATTTTTTAGTATGTCGATGTGAGCGATTACATCAGATGATTATAAACTTACAACCCTTTCAGTCATCATGCAATATGATTTCCCTCGTCCCTATCCCGGGGGGAATAAGGGTTTATGGTGCGGGTAATGTTTTAAGTAAGTGATTTCCCTGCTGTAAAGACATTTTTATAAGGATGATCAACTGGGGGGGGAACCTCCACAACCCAGTTGAAGACATTAACACAAATTGTGATTAAATATATTTCTGTTTATACAAGCTGATTCAACGATTCTTAATGAATGTGATAATCTTATCAAGAACCATGAAGGTTTGTAACATTTTATAAATTTACTGATCAGTACTATTGTATTCAAGCTATGTCATGCTAGGATATGAGGTGTAGTCAGGTATAGAGATTTGGAACTCTATCCAAATCCAATTATGTATTCAGGCGAACTTTTTTGCATGGTGTGATTTTTATAGACTATTGCATTCTACCTAAAAATTAATTCCCGACTCTGAAGGAAAACCCATCGGATTGGGAAGTTGCGTTGTGGAGTAAACCATAATGTCTAAAGCCAAAATATTGCTAAACTTATCAATGGCTGGTGTAACCGTCTCAGCAGCCGTGGCTCTCACCAGTCAACCGGCTGTTGCCAATACCACCTTTCGATGTATTCCAGCCGGAAACGGTTATGCCACCATTGCTGTAGCTAGTACCGGACACCAAAGTGAACCTCTGATCACCTGGAATAGTCAAGCCTTTATAGCAGGTGGCTATACACCCCAAAATCGCTGTGAGATAGTCAGTCAACGTTTAACCAGGGCTGTGGCTCAGAGTGGAGGGCTTCTGAGTAATCTGTTGTTAACGACTGGAAGCGTTAATGGCTATGATGTCGTCTGCTGGACAAACAATAGCAGTTCCGTTTGCAACCCGAATAACCTTTTAGTAACTATTTCTCCTGGTCGCAGTGCGGGTGAGTTTCTGGGTAACTTTCTCAAGATGGGGGCTAATCCTATGAGCGAAGGAACACCGGGTCAAGAAAGCGTGCGTCGAACCACTGTCAGATTCGGCGAACTGGTTCAGCGGGAGTTAGACGAAGCCAGAAGGCGAGGCGGGGGTCATAGTAACCCGGTAACCACTCCCGATCCTGTGCGTCCTCCTGTTCGTCCTCCCAACGATCCGCCCGTAGTTTTTTAGTCAATTTATCAACTCCAAATCCCCTTAATTTTTTAAGATTGTGATGCCTAAATCTAACCTTCAATCTCGGCAATTTTGGGTCGGGTTCTTGCTCGCAGCAGGACTGGTCTTAGCAAACACTTCCGGGTTGAGAGCCTTTGACCAACAGATAGCTGAGTCTATGGTTCAAAATCCTTTACCCCCCGCATCACCATCTGTAGAAAGTTCTGTCCTCCAGGTAGCCAAACAGGTGACGGTCAGAATTTTGAAAAATCAGGGAGCTGGGTCTGGGGTAATCATTGACCGCCAAGGGGGAACCTATACAGTTCTCACCTGCGACCATGTTGTTGTTAGCGGGAGTCAAGATCAGACCTATCAAATCTTGACTCCCGATGGTAAAACCCATTGGGGGCGACGTCGGCCAATGTCGGGTTTGCAGGGCTTAGATTTGGCTGTGGTGGAGTTTACAAGCTCAAACCCTTATCAAGTTGCGGTTTTGGGGAATTCTGAAGATATTTCGATTGGAAAACCAATTTATGTGGCAGGATTCCCCAACTATCAACCCCGAGATGATGGTGGTCTGCATATTACCCATGATTGGGGACTAAGAGCTTTTCGATTCACAACTGGAAATCTATCCATGCGGTTATCGGGTCTGACCTTGCAACGTGGCTATCAGCTTGCCTATACTAATGCCACCATTCAAGGCATGAGTGGTGGGCCGGTCTTGAATGCTGACGGTGAACTGATTGGGATTCACGGACGTGGCAGGGTCACGATTCATGGAATTGAGACATTTCGTTTCACCGATGGAACTTTGCCCTCACTCGAACTCTATGAGTATATGTCGCCCTTGAGCTGGGCTGTGCCAATTTCTGCCTTTCAGAGACCCTTGGAACCTAGGCCGACTGGTCGCCCCTTTTCCACCGATCCGACTCAGCCCTCTTTACCGGCGACACCCATGCGTCAGAATCAATGACCAGAGAAAATTTAAGTTTCTGTTAGCCATTCATCATCCCAGGAATTATGGTTAAAAACAACTGGAATATTAGGTTAGGACTTTTAGCGGTTCTGACCAGTTTGTTGGTAATTATTCTCGCCACAATAGCCCCAATCTCAGCTCTACAGTCTGAGGTCGAGCCGGACACTCAATTTCATACAACTGATCAAATTTATGTTACATCGGTGAGTCAATTATCGGATGTTCAGCCCACGGATTCGGCATTTATGGCGGTTCAATCTTTAGCGGATCGAGGAATGCCGATCGCTTATCCTGATTTGACATTTCGTGGTAATCGAGCAGTCAGACGAGGTGAAGTAGCTCAATGGTTTGAAGGCTTTATCAGAAGGATATTAGAAACATCAGAGCTAGATAGTACACAGTCCGATTTAGCCACACCAGAGGATTTAGACCGACTTGCACAATCTGTTAGAGCTCTCCAAGAGTCTATACGAGAATTACAGCAGGGAAGTCCTTAACCGAATCTTGCTCCCATGTGAGCTGATCCAGATTTTTTGCTGTTCTTATTTGGCTTGTCTATTATGCTGCGATCGCAATTATCCAAGTTTAAACTAGCTGTCTTTGGTGCAATTTTTGTAGTTGTACTAGCGGTATTTGGGCTGCTAATTGTACCATCAAACCCCCCAGCCAAGGCTCAAAATTTGCCTGTTGATGTTCAACCTACGGATTTCTACTTTCAATCCTTACAATCTCTAATTGAGCGTTATGATTGCTTTAGCACCTTCCCGGATGGAACCTTTAGAGGCAATAGAGCCTTAACTCGCTTTGAACTAGCAGTCTATCTGAGTTCCTGCATGAATTCATTGGAGCAAAATCTAACAACCAGCGGAACGCATGGGATAACTAAATCCCAAGTGGCTGCTTTGCAAAATAGGATTGATGCCTTACAACAACAAGTCAATCAACGGCGAAGCTCTACCCCAGTTAATTAGCCAGACGTTTTTTAATATTTGCTGGGGATCCACTGATTTAAACATTACGGAAAACATCATGTTTAAACTGAATCTAAAAAATTGGCCAACCATGGTAATAGCTGCGATCGCCAGCCTCTGTATTTTTCTTGCTATCAGTACCATTCGCAGCGATGCCAGTACCCCTTCCCCTATCTTGGAAAACCAGAGAGAACCGATAATCCTAGCAGCTAATTATTCCGAAAATGACATTAACTCCATTGCTAGGGCGGTCACAGTTTTTGTGGGTGGGCAAATCGAAAATCGTCAAAAATTGGAACAAAGTGGTGTACAGTTCAGGGAAGCTGGTTCCGGCGTAATTGTAGCCCGCAGAAATGCAACTTACTATGTTTTGACCAATCAACATGTTGTGCCACATCGTAATAAGTATGCTATTCGGACTCACGATGGCGATTTGCATCAAGTTGAAAATGAGCTGCCCCCCTATCTTGATTTGGGTCAAAAGGATACCACAAAGGATACAGTAACCCGCTTTGGGGAATATAATCCTCAGAAAAAAACGGTGGATGGTTATGATTTAGCTTTAATCAGTTTTCAAAGCAATAACAATTATCCCGTTGCAGTGGTTGGAGATGCCAACACAACTAAAGTTGGAACACCTGTGTTTGTTTCAGGTTGGCCTTTACCAAGCAACCCATCCCAAGATCGAACCCGTGTTTTGAGAGCTGGAGAACTTCAACAAATTATTGACCCTGCTGATCCGAATGGCAATTATAATTTATGTTACACGGCTGAGACAGCCACGGGTATGAGTGGTGGTCCTGTCTTCAATGATCGCGGAGAAGTGATCGGCGTGCATGGCTCAGGCCAGGAGCATGAGCGCCCTCAATGTGTTGATATAAGTTTGGGAATTAAAATCAATGATTTTATCGATGTACAGGAACGGGAAGCACAATATAGCTTAAAAAATGACCTGCGTTTTCCTCCCGCCAACCCCTCAGAATTTGCCAGTGCGGTTACTTATCCAAATGCTGATACTTTGAGAGGAGTAGACTATCAACAATTCTTTGAGATTAGCCCTAATGACCCAGCTTATAAAGCTATTCAATTCATCAGTCAATATGGTTGCATGGGAGCCTTTCATGACGGCACCTTTAGACCCCGTCGTGTGGCTACTCGTGGTGAATTTATCGTGGATATCAATCGCTGTATGAATGGCTTAAAAGAAGTAGCTTCTAAAAGTCTGCCTGAAGGAGGTATATCTCTAGAAAATTTTGATTTTATTCAGCAATCTGTTGAGGAACTTCAACGGGAGGTTGAATCGCTTTCTAATAATAATAATTTGCTGTGGTAGATACAGCCGGGAAGTCACTTAAAACATTACCCTCACCCTAAATCAGAATCTCAGGGGGGGGGAGAGGGACGCGATCATAAACTGTTACTAGCTGAATTTGAGCGATCGCACCATTTAAAGCTACTATTAAACCTAGTTCAGGATATCCCCTATTGCTTTTCAGATTATGTGATCTGCCATCATCATATCTAAAAACTCAAGGCGATCGCTCTCAGTCTGGCGGACTCAATGGGGGGCCCGCTGCCCGAGTGAATCGCCCTCTGGGTTTTATAAAATTTTCTTTATAAAATTTTCAGATTTAGAGTTGTAATTTTATTCACAGATTAGAGATTGAGTTATTCACATGATCACAGAGGAGAGCGTAATGCTCCATACCCAAAATACAACCGTAGATCATCAGCAACTTTCTAACTTCATTTGGCAAATTGCCGATCTGTTGCGGGGGCCCTATCGACCGCCACAATATGAGCGGGTCATGTTACCGATGACGGTTTTGCGTCGTTTTGACTGCATACTTGCACCCACCAAACAGGATGTTTTAGATAAATATCAGCAATGTAAGGATCGATTCAAAGATGATGCCCTTGAGTCCATGCTCAATAAAGCAGCAGGGCAAGGCTTTCATAATCGTTCTGAATTTACCTTTGAAAAGCTGAAGGGCGATCCCAATAACATTGATAAACATTTGGTGACCTATATCAATAGTTTTTCAAAAAATATCCGGGAGGTTTTTGAACGCTTCGAGTTCACTGCCGAGATTGAAAAGATGAATGAGGCGAATATTCTTTATTTAGTCGTCTCCAAGTTTTGTGATGTTAATTTACACCCTAATCAAGTGGATAACATTGCAATGGGGTCGATTTTTGAAGATTTAATCCGCCGTTTCAATGAACTCGCCAATGAAACCGCAGGAGATCACTTTACGCCCCGAGAAGTCATCCGGTTAATGGTTGATATTTTATTCGCCCCCGATGATGATATTTTGACTAAACCTGTTATTCGTACATTGCTCGACCCGGCTTGTGGTACCGGGGGGATGTTATCGGAAGCCCAAAACTATCTACGAGAAAATAACAAAGAAGCACAACTCTGGGTTTTTGGTCAGGATTTTAATCCCCGGGCCTATGCGATCGCCGCTTCTGATTTATTGATAAAAGGCAACGAACAAAGTGCGATTCAGTTTGGAGACTCCCTAACTGACGATCAATACTCCGGCGAAACCTTTGATTATTTTTTGGCAAATCCTCCTTTTGGTGTGGATTGGAAGAAACAGCAAAAGGACGTAAAACGAGAACATGAAAAATTTGGTTTTGCCGGACGGTTTGGGGCGGGTTTGCCCCGGGTTAATGACGGTTCCCTGTTGTTTTTACAGCATCAGATTAGCAAGTTTGAACCCTATCAACCCGATAGCGATAAAAAGGGTTCTCGTCTGGCGATCGTCTTTAATGGTTCTCCTTTATTTACAGGGGGTGCGGGAAGCGGTGAAAGTGAAATCCGCAAGTGGATTATTGAAAACGATTGGTTAGAGGCGATCGTCGCCTTACCAGAACAGATGTTTTATAACACGGGTATTGGAACTTATATTTGGATTGTCACCAACCGAAAGCAGAAACACCGTCAAGGCCAAATTCAACTGATCGATGCACGTCACCGCTGGCAACCGATGCGACGGAGTTTAGGGGATAAACGCCGTTATATGGGTGAGGAAGATATCGCCATTGTGGTGCAGGAATATGGAAATTTTGTAGAGACGGAAACCAGCAAAATTTTTAAGAATGAGGATTTCGGTTATAACCGCGTTCCCATTGAGCGACCCCTGCGTTTACTGTATCAGATGGATACAGACCGAAAACTTCGTTTTCTTGATGGTGTTCCCCATTTATTAGAGGATGTTAAGGCGATAGACAAACAATTAGGGCGCGAACCTCGTCCGGATTGGAATGAGTTCGATCGGTTAATGAACGATTTATTAAAACAGCGGAGTAGTCGTTGGAAAAAGGCGGAACAAAAGCTATTTCGAGATGTTTTTACGGAACGAGAACCGGAGGCAGAACCCGTTATTTTAAAACAACGGAAGGCTAAGGATGAACCTTATGCTCGTGTTTGGGGTTGGTTCCCAGTGGCTGGTAAAAAAATTGAACTGATGTATGAGCCAGACTCAAAGCTGCGGGATTTTGAAAATGTTAATTTACAAGATGAAGTGACCCGTTATTTTCTGGAGGAAGTTGAACCCCATGTTTCCGATGCTTGGGCAGATGGCGCTAAAATTAGAAGTGCTTTTGAAATTAATTTTCATCGCTATTTTTACAAGTACACGCCACCTCGTCCATTGGCGGAAATTGATTCAGACATTAAACAGATGGAAGAGGAGATTATTAAGTTGTTGAGGGAGGTAACAGCATGACTTGGCTACAAGCAAAGCTCAAATATGTGGCCCATTTTGCTTATGGTGATGCCCTTCCTAAAGATCAAGAACGAGAGGGGGATTTCAAAGTTTTCGGTTCTAATGGAGCGTATGATAACTATGGGCGAGCAAATACTCAGGCTCCTGTAATTATAGTAGGGCGGAAAGGCTCCTATGGCAAAGTAAATTGGTCAGATCATCCGTGTTTTGCTTCTGACACAACTTTCTTTATTGATGCAACAACTACACATCATCATTTAAGATGGTTATTTTATCTATTGCAAACACTCAATTTAGATCAAGGTACAGATGAAGCAGCAGTCCCGGGACTTAGTAGAGATGATGCTTATGCAAAAAAAGTTTTTATTCCTCCACTTGGTGAACAAAAAGCGATCGCACATTATCTCGATATAGAAACGGCTAAAATCGACCAACTAATTAAAGCCAAAAAACGATTATTGGCATTATTAGACGAAAAACGTCGTGCCCTCATCACCCATGCTGTCACTCGTGGCTTAAATCCTGATGTTCCGATGCGTGATTCTGGTGTTGAGTGGATAGGGGAAATTCCTAAACATTGGGAAATTTTACCCTTGCGGCGTATTCTTCAAACAATGGATTATGGTATTTCCGAGTCTGTTGGAAGTGAAGGTAATATAGCTGTATTGCGTATGGGTGATGTTGATGAGGGAGAAATTAGTTATGATAATGTAGGCTTTGTTGATGATGTAGATCATGATTTGATTTTAAAAGCAAATGATTTGCTGTTTAATCGCACTAATAGTTTAGATAAAATTGGTAAAGTAGCCATTTTTAGAAACAACTTCTTATTTCCGGTTTCCTTTGCTTCTTATCTTGTCAGAATGCGTTGTAATGATTCAGTAATTCCAGAATACTTAAATTATTTATTAAACTCTTTGCCGGTCTTGACATGGGCTAAAAGTAATGCTCTGCCAGCTATTGGGCAAGTCAACTTAAACCCTAATCGTTATAGTTATATCAAGATTCCTATCCCGCCAATTGAAGAACAGTTGAACATCACAGAATATATTCAGACAAACACAAAAAAAATAAAAAAATTATGTCTTTCATCATAAGAAACTATAAAATTGCTACAAGAACGCCGAACTTCATTAATTACAGCAGCAGTCACCGGACAAATTAAAATTACTTAAAATCAAGGAGTACCCATGCAAATTAACCAACTTAAACTGAGTAACTTTAGAGGCTTTGAACAGGCAGAATTTGAATTTCAGCCAGGAATGAACCTGATTGTGGGGATTAATGGAGTCGGCAAATCCAGTGTCTTGGATGCCTTGCGGATTGCCTTTTCAAGAATCCTGCCTAAATTAACAGCTTGTCAAGAGAGAAAGATTAATTTTAATACCGATGATATTATGATTGGAAAAGATAAATTAATGATTGAAATGAATGTGGATATATCAGGAATACCTTTTCGATGTAAATTTAGCCGGGGAAAAAGCCATGAACAGGAACTCAAACCTAACGGTGACCAAATTTTAGAACCTCTAAAAAAGGCGCAAAATCAACCCCTGATTGTATATTGTGCAACCCGGCGCTCAATAGTTACAGAACAAGACTTAAATCCTAATCGTAGTTCAGGTAATCAATCTGCGGCTTTTGTTGACGCACTCATTCCTAGAATGCTACGTCTTCGGGAATTTATAGATTGGTGGTTAGTCCAAGAGGAAAATTTAGACGAAAAACCTCAATTAAACCGTCATATTAATGCTTTAAATGATGCCGTCACCCACTTTTTAGATTGGTGTAATAATGTTCGTGCTGTTCCAGCCTCGGACACCTACAAAAAACCTACCTTGCTACTTGACAAAAATGGGGTAACACTAAATATTAATCAGCTTTCAGATGGCGAACGGGGTATCATAGCATTGATACTTGACCTAGTACAACGGCTTTTACAGGCAAATCCCGATCTCGACAATCCTTTACAGGATGGAAAAGCGATCGTGCTCATTGATGAATTGGACTTACACTTACATCCACTCTGGCAACGCCTGGTTGTCCACAAACTGACAGAAATCTTTCCAAACTGCCAATTTATTGCCACCACTCATTCTCCGCAAATGATTGGAGAAGTTAAACCGAATGCTTTAACTTTATTGAAAAAAGAAGATAATAAAGTTGTCATCACAAAAGGTATTCAAGCCTTTGGTTTGGATTCCAGTTGGATTCTTAAACATATAATGGGAACTGAACCTCGTAATCCAGGGGTTCAAAAACAAATTAATTTTATCGAAGATTCCCTAGAAGAAGGTGATCTGCAAGTAGCAAGACAACAAATAGCCACTTTAAAAAGTATGATTTTTGGAAGCGATGATGAAGTGATCCGCCTGGAAGCTAGTATTAATAATCTGGAGGATTTAGCCGATGAAGTGGATTCAGAAGAAGAATGAACCCGATAAGTTGAAAGAATGGCGTTCTCGTTATTCCAATGACATTAATGTAGGTTACGATTTGATGCGTCAAGACCATGACCTTGTTAAAAAGCTGACCATCTCTTTACTAGAAGAACAAGGCTGGTTATGTGCATATACAGGGTTGAGCATTGACGAAAATAAATGTCATATCGAACACCTGAAACCTCAAACTCATTGTACTCCGAATGAAACTGTTTTATATAGCAATATTGTAGCTTGCTATCCTCAACCCAATACCAATTTTAAACTGCCTTACGGCGCTCACAAAAAAGATGATTAGCCGATTCCTGAACAACAACATTTGTTTGTTTCTCCTTTAGAACCAACCTGTGAATCTCGCTTTGTATTTAACTTACGAGGAGAGATTAAAAGTAGGGATGGAGACGAAGCAGCAGCCATGACAATTGAGAAACTTGGTCTCAATCATAGGGAACTGAAAGATAAGCGCAAAGCAGCAATTCAAGGAATACTGGGGAAAACAAATAATCTTCCCCTTAAAGATGCCAGAAAACGGCTCAGAACTTTAAAAACTCAACAGTCACAACAACTAGATGAATTTTGCTTTGTATTGGTTCAAGCCTTAGAAAAACATATTTCCCGAATAGAAGCGATCGCAAAATCTAAGGGCAAAAATAAATCCGAAAAATCAAAAGAAAAAAGTAAATGAACATAGAAAGCCATACCGAAAAAGCCTTTGAGCAAGTGATAGAAGACTCTCTTCTAAAACAGGGCTATGTTAAACCCCTAACCCCATTTGAAAAAAATCTAGCCATTTTCCCAGATATTGCCCTTAATTTTATCCGTCAAACCCAACCCAAAGCATGGGCAAAATTAGAAGCCTTACACTGAGAAAACACGGGTAATCAAATCATTACCGACCTGTGTAAATGGATGGATACCTACGGGTCACTCCACACCCTGCGTCACGGTTTCAAATGTTATGGTCGCACCCTGCGGATTGCCTATTTCAAAGCTGCCCACAGCCTCAATTCTGACTTGGAAACCTGCTACAAAGCCAATCAACTTGGGATTACCCGTCAACTTCAATATAGCGATCGCCATCGAAATGAACTCGATATTACTCTAAGTCTCAATGGGGTCCCCATTGTCACAATGGAACTAAAAAACCCTCTAACCGGACAAACCGTAGAACAGGGGAAACAACAATATCGTCAAGATCGCGATCCTCACGAAATTATTTTTGAGTTTAAACGGCGAACTTTAGTTCATTTTACCGTTGATACCGAAGAAGTTTGGATGACCACCAGACTCGCCGGAAAAGCCACCCATTTTTTACCGTTTAATCAAGGAGACAATAACGGTGCCGGAAACCCTCGCGACCCCCAAGGACGAACCTATCGCACCGCCTATTTTTGGGAACACATTTTACAACCGGATAGTTTATTAGACCTTCTGGCTCAGTTCCTTCATGTACAAATCGAACAAAAATATGACGATCGCGGGCGAAAATATCAGAAAGAAACCATGATTTTTCCTCGTTTCCATCAATTGCAAACCGTCCGAAAATTGATTGCAGCCACCCAAGAGGAGGGAGTCGGATCTAATTACTTAATAGAACATTCGGCAGGAAGTGGCAAAAGTAATACAATAGCTTGGTTAACCCATCGTTTGGTTTCTCTGCATAACACAGAAAACCAGCGAATTTTTGAAACTGTCATTGTGATTAGCGATCGGCGTATTCTTGACCGACAACTACAAGATACCATTTATCAATTTGAACATCGACAAGGCGTTATTCAAAAAATAGATAAAGATTCTAAGCAGTTGGCGGAAGCCCTAGAAAGTGCTGTTCCTATTATTATTACAACCCTGCAAAAATTTCCTTTTGTAACCCGACAGTTGCTTAAACTTGCAGAGGAACGAAACGAACAGGGAAGCGGAAGACTAACCACTCGTCGCTGTGCGGTGATTATTGATGAAGCCCACAGTTCACAATCTGGAGATACGGCGACAGAATTGAAGGGGGTGCTAGGGGGTGAAACATTACATCAGAAAGCCCGTGAAATGGCACAAGAGGAAGGATTAGAACATTTAGAACAGATGTTCCTCAGCATGGCAAAACGCTCCCGACAAGACAACCTCAGCTTTTTTGCATTTACCGCTACACCCAAGCACAAAACATTGAAATTTTTTGGGCGTGAAGGTGAACCTTTCCATCGTTACACCATGCGTCAAGCTATTGAAGAAGGCTTTATCATGGATGTCTTAAAAAACTACACCATCTATACCGCTTACTTTAAACTGCTCAAAGACTCGGGTGATGACCCCCATGTTCAACGGAAGCAAGCTGCTAAATCTCTAACTCATTTTATGCGCTTACATCCTCATAATATTGCCCAAAAGACTCAAATTATGGTAGAACATTTTAATAATTTTACGCGGCATAAAATTGGGGGTAAAGCAAAAGCAATGGTGGTCACAGGTTCTCGCCTGGAAGCCGTTCGTTACAAACAGAGCTTTGATAAGTACATTAAAGAAAAAGGCTATGACATCAAGAGTTTAGTTGCCTTCTCCGGAATTGTCAATGATGACAAAATACCGGAAAAAACTTACACCGAAGAAGAAATGAATCAGGGAATTCGGGAAAAGGAATTAGCCGAAAAATTTGCGGGTGATGATTATCAAGTGTTATTAGTTGCGGAAAAATATCAAACGGGTTTCGATCAACCTTTACTGCATACCATGTATGTGGACAAACGGTTGGCGGGTATTAAAGCAGTACAAACCCTCTCTCGGCTGAATCGCACCCACCCTCATAAAGAAGATACTTTTATCCTCGATTTTGTCAATAAACGTCAAGAAATTCAAGAGGCTTTTCAACAGTTTTATGAAGGTGCAGAGTTGGGACAGGAAGCAGAACCCGGACAGCTTTACCACCTTAAAAGTCAACTCGACGCTTCTGGAATATATTTAAGTGAAGAAGTTAACAGATTTTGCACTATTTATTTTAAGCCAAAACAGCGTCAGACTCCTAGCGATCATCAAGGGATGAATGCTGCTCTAGATCCGGCTGTAGATCGATTTCGGGCGTTATACGAGCAGGATGTTGAAGCGGCAGAACTCTGGCGACGAAAATTAACAGCTTTTCGCAATTTATATAGTTTTTTAAGCCAGATTATTCCTTATCAGGATTCGGATTTGGAGCAAGTTTATATTTTTCTCCGCCATTTGGCTACTAAATTATTGCGTCCCTCAAATCAAGACCAATATGATTTTGATAGTGAGATTAAACTTGAATATTATCGTCTTCAGAAAATCAGTGAAGGCTCAATTCACCTAAAAAAAGGAGAAACGATTCCTCAAGATGGCTCCCCAGCAATTGGTACGGCAATTTTGCGGGAAAATTCTGTTAAGCTGTCACAGTTAATTGATGTTTTGAATAACCGCTTTGGTACTGATTTTAATCAAGCTGACCAACTATTCTTCGACCAAATTGTTGAAGCGGCTGTCAACACGGAAGCACTGCAACAAGCAGCCCAAGTCAATTCGGTGAATAAATTTGGTTTACTGTTTGAGAAAATTGTGGAGTCTCTTTTTGTCGAGCGTGTAGATCAAAATGAAAATATTTTCGCTCGTTATATGAATGACAATGCTTTTCAAAATGTCGTTTCGGAATGGTTACTGTCGGAGGTCTATAAACGCCTGTCGGATCCTCATAATTCTCGGTGATAACCTGCCCAAAGCGATCGCACCATTTCAACCTACCATTTAGGAGCGATCGCCAAAGGAAAATCAATCCATAACTAAGACTTCAGGAACTCGATTAACTCCTGTAATTTTGACCACGCCGCCCCACTTTGGAGAATATCCAGCGCCAGGCTATAGCCTTGGTGATGTTCCTGGAGTGGAACTACCCCAGCCACCTGTAAAGCTAGGGAACTATTGAGCGCCACAGCATCTTGTTGGGGGGTCGTTCCTTTCCCTTGTAGCACCTGGGTTAAAATTTCCATATTTTCCGATAGTTCTCCCCCCTTCAGGGCGCTAATAGGGGCGGCATTGATGCCTAAATCTTCTGGGTTCAGGAGCGATCGCATTACCTTACCCTCAGATAGAATAGCTAAATCCGTACCATCAGCCAAACCCGCCTCGTCCAAACCCTCCCGCCCGTGGAGAACAATAGCTCTTTCGATGTTAAGATGTCCTAGGGCGTTTGCGATCGCATCCAAAACACTCGGATCAAACACCCCAATAACTTGTCCTACCGGACGCAGGGGATTCACCAAAGGCCCCAAAAGATTAAATACCGTCCGCACCTTCAGAGTTCGACGTAAGGGCGCTACCGCCTTCATAGCCGGATGCCAACCCGGTGCGAATAGGAAAGTAATCCCCACCTGTTCAACCGCCGCCCTAACCTTTTCTAGGGGCGCTCCTAAATTGACCCCTAACCCCTCTAATACGTCCGCAGAGCCCACCTTACTCGAAGCCGAGCGATTCCCATGTTTAGCCACCGGAACCCCGGCGGCGGCGCACACAAACGCCACAGCAGTGGAAATATTAAAAGTCGATGCCCCATCTCCCCCGGTTCCACAGGTATCGATTAGGGAAAATTGGGATTTTAAACCATCTGCGCTGGGGGTGGGTAGATTTCCTGATTGGGACTGCGATTGTAATACTTTCGCCATTCCCGCCAACTCTTCCCCAGATACTCCTTTGGTTTGTAACCCCACTAAAATCGCCCCGGATAACACAGGGGGGATAGACTCACTCAGCCATCCTTCCATTAAAATTGAGGCTTGGTCGGTGGACAGGGACTGATGATCTAGGAGTTGTTGGAGAAGTTGCGGCCAGATATCAGCATCAGGGGCAAAATGAGTCATGGTAAAGGCTATTAATTCGGATTATCTAGGTTGGGCAATTAGGGGTCGAGAATGGAGTCACCTCCATCCCCTCCCATTCAGAACCGTACTTGAGACTTTCACCTCATACGGCTCCTAGTTTGACCGTCTCCTTGTTAAGAGTACAGCATCATCTCTTCATCAAGAGCTGTTTTATTACATCGYGGCACTGTCACGATGATAAAACAGCTCTTGATGAAGAGATGATGCTGTACTCTTAACAAGGAGGCAGTCAAACTAGGAGCCGTGTGCTGGGAAACTCGCAAGCACGGTTTTGAATGGGAGGGGTAGACCGTGAGGTCTATCTCGACCCCTAATTGCGAGATGTTTAGGAGACCAAATAAGGCTGAGATGCCTGAAATAACCTCCTAGTGGGATTTCAACCCCTTGGTTGAATAAAAGAGGGCTGAAACTCTTTGAATATCCCATAACTATTTATGCGTCCCAACGTTTGGAGATGAGAATCCAAACTAGGCAGGGAACTCAGGGTCAATATACGGACTGTTTGAGGGAGTTATGACCCCAATATAGCAGAAAGTTGAGAGTAACGGCGGTAGCCACCCCCAATTTAACGATTCACACCCTTAGGTTGAAGCGGGGAACGGAAGGCGTAATGGAAAAACCTATTTCCTACTCGACCACTGCCAACTATCTATGATTAGGAAAACCGAATGTCTGGCTTGAACCATCGTAATACACTAGCAGCGAAATAGGTTGACACGCTGCGTCCAAAAGGACAATGGGAAAAAGAAGAGGTTTTAACAATCCATCTTCAAGATGTAGGATAATTTTGTGCTATACCTACACAGACCTTTAAAGTACCCCGGTGGAAAGGACGAATCTAAGGATAGAATGCCCACATAAATGGAACGTCGTAACCCCTCTTAGGCTCTCAGATGGCAGGATTTACCTGCGGAGTAGTGATAAGTGTAAGCGCAAGGTGCGAGACGTTCGGGTATGAAATAGGGCTGAAATGCCAGAAATCACTAGCCGGTGAGGATTCCAGCCCCGAGTTTGGATATAAGGAAACCTCTCCTGACCATCCTCATAACTGTTTATATGTCCCGACGCTTAGGGAACTAAGCAAGGCAGGGAACCCAAGGTCCTAAGCGAACYGAGAAATCACAGAGCAGAGGGTAACGGCGATAGCCACCCCCAGTTTTGGGAATCATAACCCCCCCAGGATTGAAGCGGGGAACGGAAGGCGTGTGGAGGAGCCTACCTCCTACTCGACCACTGCCAACCATCTATGATTAAGGAAACTGAATGTCCGACTGAACCATGGTAATATAGCACTAGTCAATACGGTTAGGACGCAGTCTTGAGAACAGAATCCATGGCATCATCGAGAGAATCAAACTGCTCACGTGCAATGGCGAATGCGGGCTTTCAACCACGACCAACATTTCTCTATCTTGTTGAGGTCTGGCGAATAAGGCCGAAGATAGAGTAAACGGCATTGAGCTGCCTCCACCAGTTCAGCCTGCCGCCCCCCTTTATGAAACGTTGCATTGTCCAATACTAGAGTCTGACCTGGCTTCAATGTTGGAATTAAGATAAACTCCAACCACGGTGTTGCATAATAGAAAATGATATTCTCAAATAAATCAAGATGGATTGTCCTTATTGCCAAAGCCATAAAGTAGTCAAAAATGGTCATCGTCAGGGAAAACAGAGTTACCTGTGCCGTGAATGTGGTCGCCAATTTCGAGAAAATCCCTGTCCTGGAGGTTACAGTTCTGATGTCAAAGAGCTTGGTGTGAAAATGTCCCTCAATGGCATGGGATTTCGAGCCATTGAGAGAGTCACTGGTATTTCTCACAACACAATACTTAACTGGGTTAGAGTTGCAGAAACCCAGATGTGATGAGGAAAACTATGAAATTCCTGAAATAGCTCAAATTGATGAGCTTCAGACTTTTGTGGGTTCAAAAAAAAACCATCTGGGTCTGGACAGTTGTGAATACCAAACTGCCTGGAATTCTGAAGTTTGTCATAGGCGACCGCTCATTGCTGACTTTTACCACATTATGGCAAATGATTCGGGGCTGGGGGTAGGGGTCGAGAGGGAAGTCGCCTTCCCCCACTCCCATTCAAAACCGTGCTTGATACTTTCGCATCACACGGCTCCTGATGTAGATACCCCTTGGCAACGGGAACAGGGTTACCAACCCCTGCTTTTGTACTTCAACTTTTGGAGCTAAATACAACATCGTAGTGTTTAAACTCGCTTTCGCCGTTAAACTCCTGTTGATTGCAGTAACTATATCTACACCGTGACTAGTGGGCATATCCTAACCATTACAATTAGGCATTGGCTTTCAGTCACATCCCTTCCCCTTAAAGGCATACGATTACACTTTCACTACTCAACAAGATAGATGTACCTGCCGAGAGCCTAAAAGGGGTTTAAACGTACCGTTTATATGGGCATTCCATCTTTAGACTTGTCCTTTCCACCGGGGTACCTTTAAAGGTCTGTGTAGGTGATAACAAGATTACCCTACTTTTCCCCTTGCCCTTTTGGACGCAGCGTATCAACCTATTTCGCTGCTTCTAGATTACGATGGTTCAAGCCGGAACATTCAGATTTCCTTAGTCATGGATGGTTGGCAGTGGTCGGATTGTTGGGATTAGGTTTCCCTCATGCCTTCCGTTCCCCGCTTCAATCTGACGGGTTGTGAATCCTGAAACTGGGGGTGGCTATCGCCGTTACTCTCAACGCCCTGATTTCTCAGTTTGTTTATGACCTTGAGTCCCCTGCCTTGCTTAGATTTCTCCAAGCGTCGGGACATATAAACAGTTATGGGATGGTCAGGAATGTGAATCCCTTATATTCCACCAAGGGGTGAAAGTCCCATTAGGAAGTTATTTCAGGCATTGCAGCCTTATTTGATTCCTAAACGTCTCGCACCTTTTTTTCTATATATTACGGACGGATACAAAGTTTATCCTTGCTTAATTGAGGATTGCAATCATCTAGTCAGCAAAACGGCTATGACAAGAGTAGAAGGAGAAAACTGCCGTCTGAGGCACTATTTAGCCAGGCTACATCGCAAAACTTTGTGTTATTCCAAGTCCACTGAGATGTTGTACAAATCAATTCGCTTACTTATCTATTATTTGAAGCATGGACAACTTCCTCCGTTCTCTTAATCATTCCTCACTGTGCAATACCAGACCGTTTTGATTTTCACGGGTGGATACGCAATCAAACGGGTTCGCTGGAACTGATTGAGCAGGCGGAAAACTGGACGAGTCCCCGGTTAGGGATTCGCTTTGAACTCATTGAGGAGCAGTTCACCATCTATCGTCCTGATGGTCAGCGATTTCTCACCCCCACAGAGTTAGCCAAACTCGCCGAACAGCAGCGTCAGGAAGCTGAACAGCAGCGCTTGGAGGCCCAACAGCAGCGCTTGGAGGCCCAACAGCAACGCCAGGAAGCCGAACAACAGCGTCAGGAAGCCCAACAGCAGCGCTTGGAGGCCGAACAACAGCGTCAGGAAGCTGAACAACAGCGTCAGCGGGCGGAGTTAGCGGAAACGCGGCTGCGGGAATTGGAGGCTCGCTTACAGCAACTGGAAGGCGATCGCTCTTTGTTGCTTGGGTTTCACCCAACATTTGTAGGTTGGGTGAAACGAGGGTGAAACCCAATATAACGGAGAGATGGTGGTGTTGGGTTCCGTTACCTCCACCCAACCTACTTAAATAAGCGATCGCTCTTGGTAGGTTGGGTGAAACTCCGTGAAACCCAACATAACCGAGAGATGGTGTTGTTGGGTTCCGTTACCTCCACCCAACCTACTTAAATAAGTGATCGCTCTTTGTTGCTTGGGTTTCACCCAACATTTGTAGGTTGGGTGAAACGAGGGTGAAACCCAATATAACGGAGAGATGGTGGTGTTGGGTTCCGTACCTCCACCCAACCTACTTAAATAAGCGATCGCTCTTGGTAGGTTGGGTGAAACGAGCGTGAAACCCAACATAACCGAGAGATGGTGTTGTTGGGTTCCGTTACCTCCACCCAACCTACTTAAATAAGCGATCGCTCTTTGTAGGTTGGGTGAAACKCNCGTGAAACCCAACATAACCGAGAGATGGTGTTGTTGGGTTCCGTTACCTCCACCCAACCTACTTAAATAAGCGATCGCTCTTGGTAGTTTGGGTGAAACGAGCGTGAAACCCAACATAACCGAGAGATGGTGTTGTTGGGTTCCGTTACCTCCACCCAACCTACTTAAATAAGCGATCGCTCTTGGTAGGTTGGGTGAAACGAGCGTGAAACCCAACATAACCGAGAGATGGTGTTGTTGGGTTCCGTTACCTCCACCCAACCTACTTAAATAAGCGATCGCTCTTTGTAGGTTGGGTGAAACNTSCGTGAAACCCAACATAACCGAGAGATGGTGTTGTTGGGTTCCGTTACCTCCACCCAACCTACTTAAATAAGCGATCGCTCTTTGTTGCTTGGGTTTCACCCAACATTTGTAGGTTGGGTGAAACGAGCGTGAAACCCAACATAACCGAGAGATGGTGTTGTTGGGTTCCGTTACCTCCACCCAACCTACTTAAATAAGCGATCGCTCTTGGTAGTTTGGGTGAAACGAGCGTGAAACCCAACATAACCGAGAGATGGTGTTGTTGGGTTCCGTTACCTCCACCCAACCTACTTAAATAAGCGATCGCTCTTTGTGGCTCGGGTTTCACCCAACATTTGTAGGTGGGCTGAAACGAGGGTGAAACCCAATATAACGGAGAGATGGTGTTGTTGGGTTCCGTTACCTCCACCCAACCTACTTAAATAAGCGATCGCTCTTGGTAGTTTGGGTGAAACGAGCGTGAAACCCAACATAACCGAGAGATGGTGTTGTTGGGTTCCGTTACCTCCACCCAACCTACTTAAATAAGCGATCGCTCTTGGTAGTTTGGGTGAAACTCCGTGAAACCCAACATAACCGAGAGATGGTGTTGTTGGGTTCCGTTACCTCCACCCAACCTACTTATAGCACTAGTCAATACGGTTAGGACGCAGCCTTGAGAACATAATCCATGGCATCATCGAGAGAATCAAACTGCTCACGTGCAATGGCGAATGCGGGCTTTCAACCACGACCAACATTTCTCTATCTTGTTGAGGTCTGGCGAATAAGGCCGAAGATAGAGTAAACGGCATTGAGCTGCCTCCACCAGTTCAGCCTGCCGCCTCCCTTTATGAAACGTTGCATTGTCCAGTACTAGAGTYTGACCTGGCTTCAATGTTGKAATCGGACAGTGTTTGAGTTGTGGTTGGAGTTCATCTTAATTCCAACATTGAAGCCAGGTCAGACTCTAGTATTTGACAATGCAACGTTTCATAAAGGGGGGCGGMAGGCTGAACTGGTGGAGGCAGCTCAATGCCGTTTACTCTATCTTCGGCCTTATTCGCCAGACCTCAACAAGATAGAGAAATGTTGGTCGTGGTTGAAAGCCCGCATTCGCCATTGCACGTGAGCAGTTTGATTCTCTCGATGATGCCATGGATTCTGTTCTCAAGGCTGCGTCCTAACCGTATTGACTAGTGCTATATATATGGCGATAGGTGCGAGACGTTCAGGCATGAAATAAGGTTGAAATACCTGAAATAACCGCCTGGTGGGGACTTCAACCCCTTGGTTGAATATAAGGAGCGCACTCCTGACCATCCTCATAACTGTTTATATGTCCCAACGATTAGTATCCCACGATACAAATCAAGGCAGGGAACCCAAGGTCAAAACAAACTAACCCATACAAATTCCTTATAGAAATTATAGGAATAGATAAGTAGAAGTTAGAGATTCAGGGTAACGGCGATAGCCACCCCCAGTTTTGGGAATCACAACCCCAGGATTGAAGCGGGGAACGGAAGGCTCCAAGGTAGAACCTAATACCAGAATCGAGACCACTGCCAACCATCCATGATTAGGGAAACCGAATGTCCGGCTTGAACCACCGTAATAGATAAGTAGCGAAATAGGTTGATACGCTGCGCTCAAAAGAGTAAAGGGAAAAGTAGGGTTCTCTATGCAACACCTACACAGACCTTTAAAAGTACCTCGGTGGAGAGGACAAATCTAAAGATGGAATGCCCGTATAAACGGAACGTTTTAAGTCCTCCTAGACTCTGATTATCTGGTCGAGAAAGTCAGTAGGGATAAGTGTAACCACAAGTCTTAGAGGATGTGAGATGTGACCAAAAGCCAACGCCCTGCTGTAATGGTAGGGATATGCTAACAGGTCACGGTTTGATTGTAAGGAATGGAGTCTAGTAGGTGTACAAATGGCGATAGCGAGTTTAAAGAGAGGATTTGGCAAACCCAGACCAATCAAGACTACGACCAACGCATGGAAGGCAATCCCATGGACTAAGGTTCAACGGAAAGTATTCAAGCTCCAAAAGAGTATATTCCAAGCAGCTAAATCGGGACAGGATGCAAAGGTTAGAAGGTTGCAACGTCTACTGGTGAAATCATATTACGCCCGGCTCTTAGCAGTGCGGCTGTAGGGGCGGGTTCCACGGTCAGCCATGCTTCCCAACAGTCAGCTTAATAAACCCGCCCCCCAAGCGGGTCAAGGCAAGAAGACAGCCGGTGTTGATGGAGCAAGAGTAATCTCTCCAAGACAAAGGTTTGAACTGGTCAAGAACATTAAGGGAAACCTCAAAGCAAAACCACTGCGAAGGGTGTGGATTCCAAAACCTGGTAGGGATGAAAAAAGCTGGAATAGGAATACCCACAATCCAAGATAGAGCTAGGCAAGCCTTGGTTAAGTCGGCTCTCGAACCTGAATGGGAATCGAGATTTGAAAGCACAAGCTACGGGTTCCGTCCCGGACGGTYTGCCCACGACGCAATATCCAGAATATACCAAAGTATAAACAAAGGAGGATACTACATACTGGATGCGGACATAGCAAAATGTTTTGACCGAATAAACCATGATTACCTACTGTCCAAAATTCATTGCTCAAGCAGCCTAAAAAGAGACCTGAAACAATGGCTCAAAGCAGGCGTGCTAGATAACGGTGTATTTGAGGATACAGAAGCAGGGACACCACAGGGAGGGGTAATAAGTCCAATACTCGCCAACATCGCACTGTTGGGGATGGTTAGGTTAATAGAAAAAATGTATCCCAAGAATACCAACTACAAACCTTTTGCCACGATAATACGGTACGCCGATGATTTTGTAGTCATATCCAAAGACCTAGGAATCATTGAACAGTGCAAAATTGCTATCACCGAATGGTTAAACCCTGTAGGATTAGAGATTAAACCCGAAAAGACTCGAATTTATCACACACTCAAACCTATTGAGTATAATGGCAAAACAGAAGAACCTGGGTTTGATTTTCTAGGATTCAATATCAGGCAATACCCAGTAGGAAAATACAAGTCTGGAAAAACAGGGGGATATAAGAGTCGATTAATCGGACATAAAACCCACATAAAACCCAGCCAAAAAGCCGTTGTTGCCCACACAGAAGTGATAAAAGGTGTAATCAAACAATATAAAACCGCACCTCAGTCAGCCCTGATTAGTAAACTAAACCCGATTATTCGGGGATGGTCAAACTATTATTCAGCGGTAGTCTCAGCAGAGACCTTCACTAAACTAGACAATATAATCTGGCAAATGTTACGGGCATGGACAGTATCAAGATGCGGAGAGGCAAGCCATGATAAGC
>NZ_PKGG01000534.1:0-533 GCF_046480465.1 Arthrospira sp. PCC 8006 | reverse complement strand
GATCGGGAACAGCAATTGGAGCGTTGCTTCGAGAAGCCGAATTTGGACAAAGCAAAGCCGATTTTATCAGCAAAATTAATATTGCGCTTAAGGAAGCCAATGAAAGCGGCTATTGGCTAGACTTACTAAAGGATACCGATTTTCTCAACGAAACCAATTACTTGCAACTAAAATCATCTTGCGATGAACTCATCAAAATGCTCGTAGCATCCTTAAAAACCCTCAGAAACAAAACATAACTAACTTTCAACTTCACTTTTAACTTTTAACTCTTAACTTTTAACTCTTAACTAGTCTCGCAATGTATTTCCCCAATATATCAAACTCCACATTAATCCTATCCCCTACTTTCAAAGCGTGCAGATTGGTATGCTCGTAGGTGTAGGGAATAATAGCCACGGAAAAGCCTTTGGCGTGGGAGTCAATAACGGTAAGACTGATGCCGTTGACGCACACGGAGCCTTTTTCAACCGTTACGTGCAGCGGATTTTCTTCGTGAGAAAAACGGAAGTACCAGCTGCCGTTGTCGTCGC
>NZ_PKGG01000217.1:0-8724 GCF_046480465.1 Arthrospira sp. PCC 8006 | reverse complement strand
GATTGGGATTGAGAGGCGATCGCTTTGACCAGAGATTCTAGCTGTGATTGGGATTGAGATGCGATCGCTTCATTCTGGGATTGGAGTTGAGATGCGATCGCTTCTATCTGCGATTCTAGGCGTGATTGGGATTGAGATGCGATCGCTTCTATCTGCGATTCTAGGCGTGATTGGGATTGAGATGCGATCGCTTCTATCTGAGATTCTAGCTGTGATTGGGATTGGAGTTGAGAAGATGCGATCGCTTCATTCTGGGATTGGAGTTGAGATGCGATCGCTTTGACCAGAGATTTTAGCTGTGATTGGGATTGAGAGGCGATCGCTTCTATCTGAGATTCTAGCCGTGGTAGCGACTGTAGTTGAGATGCGATCGCTTTATTCTGGGATTGGAGTTGAGATGCGATCGCTTTTATCTGGGATTGGAGTTGTGATTGAGATTGGGTAAAACCGTCAATTTTCCGGGTCATTTCATCTAACTGAGACTGCAGGTGAGAGACCATCAACTGTGCGGACTCTACCTGAGACTGAGACAATTGCCAAACCCGCTTGGCTGCCGCAATGCGTTTTTTCTCCTTCTCCAAAAACCCCGACGGTATCCCACCAATTATAGGGGGATAGGGTGTCAGGTCATAACCACACACGGAACAGGTTTCGACCTCATTTGGTGTATATTCCGTTTCACAAACGGGACATTTCGCCATCATTCTCAACCCCGATAAATCGCCGCCACCGGGCGGGGGGAAACCCGGCTATTTTGGTATTATAACCCACAGTGAGGGCAGGCTCCTACCTAGTCCACGGAAACCCGGTTTCTTTACTCTCCACGGTAACTTCCCCCGCATGGAAAAGCCCATGTTTCCGTGAAAAAGACACCGAAAAAAAGAACTTGACAAGTGCCTGTAGTAGTGGTTATATACTACAGGTTACAATTATCAAAGAGACTGATAATAAACAATAACCACAAGTAGCCCCGATACAAGCCCCGATGAACTCGTACAGCTTCCAGGTGCCGGGAGATGGCTGGGAGATGGCCCACTGGTGCCTCTCGGAGGGAAAACGTTAATTCGCTCCATGACAACCACCTATTATTCACTCGCCATCCTACCTCGTCCAGGAACCGATACCATATTGTATTACCTGGATGCGATNCCATCGGGCTTTCCCCCACAATTGATGTAAATTTGCTTCTGGATACTAAACCCGAAGTGTCCGTTACTGTGTTTAACCCAAAGACCATCGATGATTCGCAAATCCTCGCAAGGAAAGTTTTTGATATCATCCTTGTATAAATATCCCCCTTGGGTTTTTCCAGCCACCGCTAACATCATCTTTGCCGTTTCTTGGTCGGCTGCTTTCCAGTTGCCTGATTTCAATAATCTGTTGAGTTTGGTATAATCAAAACCAGAAGAAGAAGACACGATGGGAGTTTCTTGCACTGCTTCAGTTATCGACTGTAGTTGAGATGCGATCGCTTCTATCTGTGATTGCGACTGGAGTTGAGAAGATGCGATCGCTTCTATCTGTGATTGCGACTGGAGTTGAGAAGATGCGATCGCTTCTATCTGTGATTCTAGCCGTGGTAGCGACCGGAGTTGAGAAGATGCGATCGCTTCTATCTGTGATTCTAGCCGTGGTAGCGACCGGAGTTGAGAAGATGCGATCGCTTCTATCTGAGATTCTAGCTGTGATTGAGATTGGGTAAAACCGTCAATTTTCCGGGTGGTTTCATCTAACTGAGACTGCAGGTGAGAGACTATCAACTGTGCGGACTCTACCTGAGACTGAGACAATCGCCAAACCCGCTTGGCTGCCGCAATGCGTTTTTTCTCCTTCTCCCAAAACCCCGACGGTATCTCATCAGTAGGGGGATAGGGTGTCAGGTCATAACCACACACCGAACAGGTTTCCACCTCATTTGGTGTATATTCCGTTTCACAAACGGGACATTTCGCCATCATTCTCAACCCCAATAAATCATGACAACCGGGCGGAGGGAAACCCGGCTATTTTGGTATTATAACCCACAGTGAGGGCAGGCTCCTACCTAGTCCACGGAAACCCGGTTATAAMTCACGAATGCCACTCGCTGTCAACACTTCATTAAGGGTTAATTCCCACTGTGGGAAAGTGGGGGACAAAATGCGATCGCCTCCCGGTAAAGACTGGATTGGTGCTATAATAATCTACAGCAACTCAAACTCAAACTGAAAATTAACTGGCTTGACTGTTCATCAAGATATTAGGGGATTATGCCTCGAAGAGATACAACTCATAATATTATCAAACAAGCTATAATTAAAGATGGTTGGGAAATTACAGATGATCCTTATGTGATTTCCTATGGGGAGCGATTTTTATTTGTAGATCTGGGTGTGAGGCGATCGCATTTTCCGACGCAGCCAAAAGGATCTATTATTGGTGCCAGACGAGATCGGACCCGTATTGCCATTGAAATCAAAGAATTTAGAGGACTATCAGCGATCGCCGATTTAGAACAAGCGATCGGACAGTATAGTTTATATAGGCTGTTACTGAATGAAGTAGATCCGGAACGGCATATTTATCTGGGCGTTACGGATATCATATATGAGACAATCTTCAGTGAAACAATTGGTAAACTGGTGATTAATAAACTTCCTTTAAATCTCTTAGTGGTTGATGGTAAAAAAGCGGAGGTTAAACAATGGATACCRTAACTCACGATCGCGAAATTGTCAAACAAGTTATCTGTGAATATGCACAACTGCGCCCATCTCATGGCGAGATTCGATTGGATACGGTATTTGATGAGAAACAAGAACATTATGCACTGATGCAAGTCGGTTGGGATCGAGGTAGACGAGTCCGAGGAAATCTCATCTATATTGTTTTGCGTGAAGGAAAAGTTGTGATTGAATATGATGGTATGGAAGCTGGAATTACTCAAGATTTGATGGAAAAAGGCATTCCTGAAAACCGCATTATTTTGGGGTTCTTGGAAGAATCTAATGCGGGGTGGGCTATGATATGATTTTCTATATTATAACTCACGAATGCCACTGGCTGTCAACACTTCATTAAGGGTTAATTCCCACTGTGGGAAAGTGGGGGACAAAATGCGATCGCTCCGGGAAAAGGAATGATAAAATTATGCGATCGCATAGCCGGTATGTTCCCGAACTTGGGGAGGATGAAAGGCGAGGACAATGCAATCTTTGGGAACACCAGCGGCAACGAGTTCCCCGGTGATGCCATCTTCTATGCCATCGTAATGAATCCAAATTTTGGCATCGCGAATCTCGGCATGAACGATGCAACCGTGAACCCGACGATTATTTTCCCAGCCTTCGTGTACCAGCATAAAATGGTTGCCGTCCCGACTGACAATCAGGTAAGTCTTTACATCGCCATATCGATAGGGAATATCGGCATAATCTTGGAGAATTTTTTCCAGTAAATTGCGCCAATTATCTATAGGTTGAATTGTGGTTGCCATTGCAGGATTTCCTCACTATTTGGGTCGAAAACAATCATCCGAAAATCTGGTTCTTCTAAAAGCAGTTGTCCGGCTTCCTCTTGAAATAAAGTATCGAAGGTGTTCCGGCTAACCGCTAGATATAAACTGCGATCTGATTCTTTTTTTTGAAGTGCTCTGGCGTACAGAAAAAACTGTCCCCAGGCATTTTCCAGATCTTTGATTGGAGAAGGACTCAAAAAACTTTTAATTTCGACAGCGATTTTTTCATGATCTCGTTCGGCCGCAATTAGTTTTTCAGCCCCCAAATCGATAAAGGTCGAGCGTTCCCCGCTCTTTAGAATCAGGGGGTCATCAGTGATTGTCCAACCATCTTTCATCAGAGCAATACAAACAGTATCATGATAAACATCTTTGGCGGGCATTAAATGCGTCCCATTTATATTAAATTTATGTCGGATAGCGACGGCGATCAATGTGATTTGGGTGGGCTATGATATGATTCTATATATTATAACTCACGAATGCCACTCGCTGTCAACACTTCATTAAGGGTTAATTCCCACTGTGGGAAAGTGGGGGACAAAATGCGATCGCCTCCCGAAATTGACGATCGCAAAAACCGGGTTTCTTTACCAAGTCTTGATTGGGATGCAAAGATTATCCTAGAAATCTGGTTTCTTTCGGTCACTCCCAACTGGGGATATCCTCACAGGTAAATGTGATCATATCCTCGCCGTTTAAGTCATCCCGGACTAGGCGATTTTTTAAGTTGTTGACCATCCGTTCATAAAAATTGCGGACATCGCGACCATTGCCGAAATTTCGGCCACGATTTTGATAGGCAAAATCCATAGTTGACCGGACTCGCGCGGATACGTCATCGGGACAAATTCGCCGGCTTTCTCGACACATTCCCAGAAAAATACTGTGCATTTCGGCACCGTTATAATCAGGAAAATCGATGGTTTTAGACAGGCGAGATTGTAAGCCGGAGTTACTGTCGATAAACTCTGCCATTTCCCGCGAATATCCGGCTAAAATTACCACGAGGCGATCGCGATAATTCTCCATCATGGGAACCAAAGTATCGATCGCCTCCTGTCCATAATCTCGGCTATCTCCCCCACGAGATAAGGAGTAGGCTTCATCAATAAATAACACCCCATCTAGGGCGGACTCAATCACCTGGGCGGTTTTTTCGGCGGTATGTCCGATATATTGTCCGACTAATTTGGTGCGGTCTACTTCGACAAATTGACCTTTTTTTAACAGTCCCAAGGCTCGATAAATTTCGCCAATTAAACGAGCGACGGTGGTTTTTCCGGTGCCGGGATTTCCAGTAAATAATAAATGACGGGTTTCGATTTCATTACTGGCTAACATCCCTAAACTGGCTAATTTTTGATTGGCGGCTTGGGTGTTAATTAATTGTTTGATATCCTGTTTAACCGAGTCTAACCCGGTCAAGTTTTCTAATTTGGCGAGGAGTTTTTCTAGGTTCTCTGTGTCGGCGGTTCCCCGTTGGGAGAGTTCCCGATACTCAGGGGGTAAATCGGCGACTGTTAAGGGTTCTGTGAGGGGATTTAAACCGTGTTTAATCACGCGATCGCTGTGACAATCATCCATTTTATTAAACAACTTTTCTACCTCTCTGGCGTTCCCAAAATGGCTGTCTCGGTTCTCATAAAGCTGGGTTAATAAGTTCTTGAGAGGTGCTTCTAAATCGGGGGCGATCGCACTTTTAACCCGTTGTACCTGTTGACCGAAAATGGTTAATAATTCGGAGGGTTGATAATCCTCGAAAATAATTTCTGTGGCAAAACGACTTGGCAAACCTGGGTTAGATTTGATAAAATTATCCATAAGGTCGGGATATCCGGCGACAATGACGGCGAGCCTTCCTCGTTCATCTTCCATGCGTTTTAACAGGGTATCGATCGCCTCCCGTCCCCAGTCATTTTCACCTCCTTGAGTGAGGGTATAAGCCTCGTCAATAAACAATACCCCATCTATAGCGCGATCGACTGTTTCATTGGTCAAAATTGCGGTATGTCCCACATATCCCGCCACCAAATCTCGCCCGCCAATTTCTACTACATGACCCCGCCTCAATAACCCCAAATCTCGATAAATTTCCCCCATTAATCTCGCTACGGTTGTCTTTCCGGTGCCGGGGTTTCCTTTGAATACTAAATGCAGTCTAGGGGGGTCGGTGTTGATGCCTTGTTTTTGGCGTTCTTGAGCCTTGGATAATGACCGGATTTTTTGGTTTAGGGCGGTTTTAACATTCTGTAAACCTACCAATTCCTGTAAGCGTTCTAAGGCGGGTATGTCGCTGACATCCCCCGATAACCACTGGTTTTGTTTGGCGACATTTAGGGATAATTCGATGGCGGTATTAAAGCGATTATACCATGTCTTTAGGGGTTGATTTTCGGCGGCTATAGCGGAGATTAAACGGTAGCGATCGCCCCAATTTACAGGTTTTTGGTGAACCAGTCGGAAATAATCCCACAGGCTTTCTAACTCGGGTTCTGTGGGGGTAGAAACCCGCACTAAATTAAATTGGCGATCGCTCCTATTTTGTAGCCAATTTCCCAAAAAAGTAAAGCCTGTATGGTTGCAAAAATCTTGAAACTGTTGTAGACTATGATGGTGGGAAATAAACACACATAAATTGCGGTTGGTAGGTGGGAATCTTCCCCAACTTACCATCCGTCCAAACAATTCTCGGCAGTTTTCAAACATCCGCAAATCTTCTACATCAGAAAAGATAATCGCACTTTGATAGCGGGTATCTTCCATGAAGTGTTGAAATAAGCCTATACATGAAATATCAGACATGACAGGACGGCGATTTGCTGAGGGTTGGGGTTCCGGTTTGGTCGGGGTTTCTCGTCCCAATAAGCGGCGGCGTTTCCCCAAAGGACTGGCGCTTTTTACTCGCATTTCGGACGGGGAAGGTCTCGGAGGCGTGGTTTTCGGCTGTTCCCTGGCGTTTTGCAGAGATTGATAATCGAGAAAATACAGCTTGTTAATTCCCGAATATAAAACAATACGATTAAAGCCTTGGCTGTGTAAATAGCGATGCAAAACCTGTTCGATATCTTGCAATAATAAATCGTCGCTACAGAAGCTATCCCCGGTGTCGGTTCCGCACAAAACTAAAAAGCGATCGCCTGTTTGGAGGTTCAATTGATTGGTGACTCGTTCAACCATGATTTGATAGTATATTGACATCTTCTTAAACCCTTCTCCACCATGGGGAGAAGGGGTCAGAAAAGGAGAGTTAAGAAACAGATGGTTTCGATTGGGGTGACTGAACAGATGGCTTTTTCAGTCGCGTTTTGACTGCATTCATATCCTGATATTCACTGTTCGCCTGTTGTTTACATTCTATATCACCCACGCCTTCAACGCCCGCTTCATTCAAGATATTAAAAATCGCCTCGGCATTTTGGCGGGTAGCTTTTTCGTCGATTAAAGTCTGGCTAAAACTATTAATTGAAACCGAATTAGCCCCAAATTCCGACTCAGGACTAATCACGGTTACCACCTCATCCCCAGCCACATTTTTCACCTTGGCTACAAAGGCGTTGCGTTCGTCTTCTCCTTCGTAGGTATCATCAACTAGGGTATAACCGATATTTTCGAGAGTTTCGACAATGCGATCGGCAATTTCCGCCCGCATTTGGGAACCTAAAATAGAAAGTTTCGCCTGTTCGATAATGTCCCCGAAAATCGGCTGCAATTGATTAATATTTTCGCCGATATTTTTAACCTGTTCAGTGGTGAGGGTGGCTTCTCCTTCCACCAGTTGGGTTTCTAACTGATTGAGTTGGTTTTCATACTCGCTTAGTCGCCCATTAGTCCAGTAGTTAATCTCACATTTGAAGGTTTCCGCGTCGCTTCCCTGTCCGACTTCTACTTCACATTCTCGGTGAGCTTGTACCTCGGTAATTAAACTGCGTAAATCAGTTAAACTCGCCTGATAATAAAATAGCCATTCCTGTTGTTTTTGTTCCAGTTCCAGCCGCAGGTCTGCTAGTTTGAGATAGGTTTGCTGACAAGTGGCGATCGCTGCTTCAAAAACCCCCGCTTGAATATTGCTATTTGCTAGGTCTAAATCCCGACGTAAATCGGCTAATTTACCCGGTGAAAAACGTTGGTGTTGATAATCGCGATCAATCTGTTTCCAAACCTGGTCAACATCCGCAAAATAATCAACTGCTAACTGTTGTTTCCGCTGACTTTCCGCCTCCAAATTCTCAACTACTTGATTAATCTGTTGCTGAAGGATTTGTTGTCCTTGTTGTCTGGCTTGTCGCTCCTCAGCTATCAGTTGAGTAAATTTATGATCCTGTTGTTGAAATAAATTCAGATACTCCTGGCGTTGACTATTTAACAATCCTAAATATTCCCGTCGCTGCTGAGTAAAGCCTTCCCGCATAGAAGACTCTAGCCGTCCGACTTCCTGTTGTAATTGCTGTTGTTGACGATACTCGGACTCTCGGATATTCTGCTGAAATTCCCGCCGCTGATTTTGTAGTCGTAGGTTGGTCTGGGTTTCCAAGTCTTTAATTCCGGTTCGCAGTCCGCTAATTTCTTGTTGCTGGCGTTGGGTTCGCTGTTCGAGGGGGGCGAGGCGTTGCTGAAACTCCCGCTGGGCTTGCTGTTGAACGGAGTTTAACCGTTCGGGGAGGTCCTGTTGTAGCGATCGCAGCCTGGAGTCCTGTTCCCGCAGTCGTCGCAATTCTCGATCCTCAACCTGAATATACCGTCGTTTTTCACCACTCATTTATGGCTCCTATTTTTTAGTAATGGTTGATTTAAATTCCTATGGTGTACTATAATGGTTTTCGGGAAAATCAAACACCGTAAAATTACTTAACTTTATGGTCGTCCGAAAACCGGGCTGTTTGAGTCTCACCCCAGCCAGATTTAAGTCTCCCTCCCCTTTGGGGTAATGGTTGGCATTGATCAGTTTCTGGACTCGCCTACAGCCTAAGTTATTGGAATGCTTGACAATGCAAGAACAAACCGCAGCTTTAATTAAAATAGCCCAGAGATTGCCTCATGGTGAGGTGTGGGATTATGATCACATTGAACTGCCTTTTGAACTGGTGAAAATCGCCCTAAAATTATGGGAAAATTTCTACCCCCCAGAACTGTTAGAAAACCTGGCAAATTCAGACCCGGATACTCTGGACGCTTGGGCGATCGCCCTCTCCCAAACTCTCAGCCAACAACTCTCTCTCCTGGATACC
>NZ_PKGG01000531.1:0-538 GCF_046480465.1 Arthrospira sp. PCC 8006 | reverse complement strand
TCACTGCGTTTATATAAAAATTCTAATCTTTTATCTGGGGGCAAATTTTTCAGAAAATCAACCTCAATGACATTAGATTTGCCATCTAACCATTCCAATACTACTGCTAATTTTTCCCGGCTGGTATCTTTGGTTCGAGGATTGTTAAGTTTATGTTGTATGGAATTTTGAACATCAGAAACAGAATAGATATTGTATGAACTTTCCTTTTCGTAAGGCAAATCTTTGACAATTTCTCTAACCAAATAATCTGTCAGTCCTAGAGACTTGAGATGTAGACGGGTTATTTTGGGGTTTTCAGTATTCATGAACGTTATACCTCTATTTTTGGTTAATTGTTTTTCCGACATCTTTTAGGAGGTCTACAATCTGGTTGGCTTGTTCATTAATTGTTTGTCTTAAATTGGGAACCAAGTCCTTGCTATAAAGTGTTTTTACATCATTTATCTGCTCGATTAAAGATTCAATCATTGATTTTTGTTGACTGGTAACTCTTTTTATCGCGCCAATTTGATAATTACGCTTTTTCAATTCCGGC
>NZ_PKGG01000272.1:0-5863 GCF_046480465.1 Arthrospira sp. PCC 8006 | reverse complement strand
ACTGAAATTATGCAGGAATTGAACATTGATAACCCCGTTGAAGAACCGCTACCAGAAGATCGGACTTTGATAGAATTTATCCAAGAACGGGTTACAGAACCAGTTAAAAAGGTTCTTGGTCAATTTGAGTTGAACAAAGATGAACGAGATGCTGCTCTTGATGTGATTAAAGAAGAGCAGATTGTCAGTGCGATCGCATCAATGCCAGAAGATGACCCCATCAGCTTGTTCAATATCGAAAATCCTAAAGCGGTGGGGATGATCTTTAAAGACATCACTAAAAAACTCATGCGCCAGCAAATCCTCACGGACGGAGTGCGGGTTGATGGTCGCAATTTAGACCAGGTGCGTCCGGTGTCCTGTCGGGTGGGATTATTACCAAAACGAGTCCATGGTAGTGGTTTATTTAATCGGGGTCTAACTCAGGTCCTCTCTATTGCTACTCTGGGGACTCCTGGAGATGCTCAAGATCTTGATGACCTGCACCCTCAAGATGAAAAACGCTATATGCACCACTACAATTTCCCTCCCTATTCTGTGGGGGAAACAAGACCTATGCGATCGCCAGGACGTAGAGAAATTGGTCACGGTGCTTTGGCGGAAAGGGCTTTATTGCCCGTGCTACCATCAAAAGAGCAATTCCCCTATGTGATTCGCATTGTCTCTGAGGTGCTATCCTCTAATGGGTCTACTTCTATGGGGTCCGTTTGTGGTTCGACTCTGGCTTTGATGGATGCTGGGGTTCCCATTACCAAGCCGGTGAGTGGGGCGGCGATGGGTTTGATTAAAGAAGGGTCGGAAGTTCGTATCCTCACCGATATCCAAGGGATTGAAGACTTTTTGGGAGATATGGATTTTAAAGTCGCAGGTACCGATAGCGGTATCACCGCCCTACAAATGGACATGAAGATTACCGGCTTGTCCTTAGATGTAGTCGCAGATGCGATCGCCAAAGCTAAACCCGCACGGCTACATATCCTCGAGAAAATGTTGGAAGTCCTACCATCACCTCGTCCTGACCTGTCTCCCTTCGCACCTCGCCTACTCACACTCAAAATTGATCCAGACTTAATTGGTTTGGTCATTGGTCCGGGAGGTAAAACCATTAAAGGAATTACCGAAGAAACTGGCGTTAAAATTGACATCGACGATGATGGCACTGTTACCATTGCCTCTACAGACAGCGAAAACGCCGCCCGCGCTTACCAAATTGTTCAGGGTATGACCCGCAAGCTAAACGCCGGAGATGTCTATGTAGGGAAAGTTACCAGGATTATTCCTATTGGTGCCTTTGTGGAAGTTCTACCTGGAAAAGAAGGCATGATTCACATTTCCCAATTAGCAGAATACCGAGTCCCCAAAGTTGAGGATGAGGTAGCAGTAGGAGATGAGGTCATCGTCAAAGTCCGCGAAATTGACCCCAAAGGCCGCATTAACTTAACCCGCCTGAAAATTCACCCCGACGAAGCCGCCGCCGCCAAGGCAGCCGCCAGTAGTGGCACTGTGCAATAGTTGACCTAATTGCCCTCTCCACCAGCCTTTCCCAGCAGTAGGGGCGACAATTGTTCGCCCCTACAATTGTTTATTAATCATCCGGGGAATCTGTGACGTTCAATTTTTCATTATATATGCGCCCACATTTTCCCATGATAATATTGTAGGTCAAGTCTGCTCAGATGTCAATAGTAAATCTGGTAATTCACCACAGATAAGAGTGAGGGGAATAGGGAATCATTTATCCATGACGGACTATCCCTATATCCCCAGTTTTTCTAGTTAAAATTCCGACTCAAAAGCCCCGATATCAATGGTATCGTTGACAATGCGAGGGAATCCGGGGCCCCGGCTGTCGAACTCTCCGGGATTAACAAAACCATCAGCAAAGGTATTATTTCCGGCATTAATTGCTGGTGAATTTTCCAAAAGAGCAATAGTTGGGATGGGTCCCCCATGATCAGCCAGGGGAGAGATGAGAGCATCCACTGGGTCATCTGCGGTGCCGATTATATCGCCATTTACGCCATCAGTTAAGCCAGAGGCATTAGTGCCATCTCCAATCAAATTACCCCCACCACTGTTAAAGGCAAATTCCGGAGCAGCCGCCGCATCAGGACCGAAAGGAGCGGTATTATTAGTAATCAGAGTATTTTGGAGACTAGCACTACCGCCAATGTTGCGGACACCGCCACCACTGGCGATCGCCGTATTATCAACAATGGTACTGTTGGTCAAAGTCAGATCAGCAACAGAGTTAAAAATCCCGCCGCCGATTTGAGCCGAGTTATTAGCAATAGTGCTGTTGGTAACATTAACCTCTCCATCAATAATAATGATGCCACCACCATTAACAGCCTGATTATTAGCAATAGTGGAATCGATAACATTCAGAATTCCCGAATTAGCGATCGCCCCTCCATTATTAGCCGCATTGCCTTCAATCAGACTGCGGATAATAGTAACATTCGCATCAGTAGAGACAATAGTGATCGCACCGCCGCGACTACCAGAAGTAGTGCTGACAGAAACGTCTAGGTCAGTTCCAGGTGCCAAACCATTAGCCAACCTTAACCCATCAAAAGTAATCGTCCCCGTATTGACCCTAAATAGGCGAAACTCATCAGTCAAGTCCGGATCACGCTGAATCGTCAAATTATTGGCTCCCGGACCCTGAAAATAAATATCTCCATTGAGAGTTGGTAATGCACCCACCAGGTTAATTGTTCCCGATTCTGCCTCATCAAGAAAAGTAATTCTTTGTGTGCCACCCAAATTCACAGCATTGATAACCGCCTGGCGCAAAGACCCTTCAATACTGTCAAAATAGGCTTCTTCCGTGGTCTCAAGGCTATCAGTTAACCGCCTTACCCCGGTACCATTAGCTAGAATCGTTAACGTCCCCTGATTATCATTAGGGTCAACAATATAAAAATCAGATTCTGCCAAGCGGAAAGTCAAAGACTCATCAGCCTCCGCGTGGTCATCATCAAGCGGCACCAACTCCAGTTCAATTCTACTTTCACCATCAGGAATCGTCACCTGTACCGTTTCCCCATCTGTGAGAATCACCTCGCCATCAATTTCGAGCTGATAATCTTCCAAAGAAATCCGATTTCCCTCGAGATCCAAAGATATCTCAAGATCCCCAAAATTATCAGGTTCACGACTAATCCTCAAGACTGCATTACTAGAGAGAGTGATAGCCGGAGGGTCTTGTTCCCAATCCAGACTAGACTGCACAGCATCGGGAGTAAGCACCTGTAGGGAAACTGTGGCGATATCATCATCGAGAATCGTCAAAACCGTACTAGGATTGATAGTGCCAGCCTGACCTAGGATTTGCTCCTCTCCGTCCACAATCGCCACAAAATTATCATCTAAGTCTAGTTGCAGTGTTCGGTCAGGCTGCACCAGGGTATTACCCAGAATTTCAATAGGAACCCGGGCTTGTGTTTCTCCCTCAGCAAACTGAATTGGTATCACACTACCAACAAAGTCATCTCCTTCAGTGGCTGTAATTCCAGTTAAAACCACATCCACAGAAGAGGGAGAACTTATATCCCCGGACCGCAACAATTCCACCACCATGGTGGTATTTCGCTCATCCCCCTCTTCCACCTGATATTCAGACTGACCAAAATCATAAGTTGGGGGCGAATCATTATCGAGAATCAATAAAGTCGCTGTAGGATGAGTTACACCCGCGCGTCCCCTCGGTTCAAAATCCTCAAAAGATAAGATAATCGACTCGGTAGGTTCAGCTATTTCGTCATCAACAATTTCCAGGGGAACCCTAGCGACTTCTTGACCCGGCGCAAACTCCAGGCGCACCTCAGTCTCAACAAGATCAACTCCCGGCGTAGCTGGATTTTCTGGACCCGGTTCAAGAACCACAGTTACAGATGATGCATTGCTGGTATTACCACCACGCACCACCACCACAGCCTCAGTTACGCCATCATCTTCTGAGACCTCAAAAATACTGCGACTGAAATCATAGGTGGGAATATTATCATCATCGATAATAATTAATTCAGCCGTAGGGTTCTCCTCGCCGACGAGTTCCCCTTCTACTGGAACCAAACTTAACTCCAGATTTCGATTAGGTTGAGTCACCAAATTACCAAAAATGGTGATGGGAACAGTTTGGGAAATCTGATCAGGTCGGAAATTAATAGTTATCTCCTCTTGCTCAAAATCTGTTCCCGGAACAGCAGTAATACCGGCTAACTCAACGGTGACTGAAGATGCTTCCCTAATTCTGCCAATTCTTTCAATAGTCACAACTTCTGTGACGTTGGTATCGGAACCCTCCAGGGTGGTGAACAAACTCTGACTGAACTGATAGCTAAATGGTCCGTCATCATCCAAAATCACTAGGGTAGCCTCGGGGTTCAGCCGGCCTGGTTGTCCCCCCTCAATTTCCCCGGCTGTACTCTCAATAAAGAAGTTGGTAAAGGATAAATTGGCGGTTCTGGTGGGGTCTGGTTCGGTATTGGGAATTAGTTCAATTTGAACGGTGGCGCTGGTTTGTCCCGCGTCGAACATGACTGGGGTGGGATCGGGAGTGGCGACAAAATCTCGACCAGGTTCAGCAGTAATGGGTGTAATTGCCACATCGACTCGTGAGGGTGCCTCGGTGGCGAAAGAACGCTCAATGGTGACTTCCACAAATTCAGGATTATTAGGATCATCCCCCTCAACACCTATAAAACGACTGTCGCTGAAGTCATATAAAGGGGGACTGGGGGGTGGGTCATCATCTATAATAGTGCCAGTGGCTGTATTCACTCCGATTTCGGCGATATACAAAAATCCTGATTCGTCTAAAACCACTTCTATGGTTCTGTTTACCTGAAAAATATCATTAGCAATGGGGGTAGCCGAGAATTGGGTGGTAGTAGCGTTTTGGTCAAATATTGCGGTTCCGCGATCGCCATCAAATCTAGCAGCACCGCTAACTGTGTAGTCTTCCCCTAAAATAGCCGTCCCACCTACGGAAAAATCTACCGCCAAAGGCACTCCCACAGAATCTGGGGTGCGGGTTAATGTATAAACTAAACTGTTGCCACTATCTTCTTCCACGGCTTCCGGTTCAATAGTGAGGCTCACCTGAGAAGTTGATGGAAGATTTAGCACCGGTAACTCTGGAATAGGTGTAGGGGTAAGTCCTGGGGGCGGAGGCGGTACTGGTGCGGGTTCATCATCTTGGATGTTAATGATAAACTCATTCCTTTGGCCAATACTGGCTCCTCCAGAGGGATCGGCTAGGGTTAAGGTAACTGGTCTCCCTCCGTCAGGGATATCGTTATCGACTATAGAAACGGTGAATTCTTTGAAGGTTTCAAAGGGTTCAAAAATTACGGGAATTTCTGCAATCACGTCAGCGGTGCTATCACCAGCTACTACTAGAGTTGCTCCTACTCTATCAAGAGGAGATCCGGTTCTGGTGATGGGGATTTGCAATAATGACTGATTTTCGTCAGCGTTGACGCTATCTTCCCAAAATTCCAAGACTGAGGTAATGCTGGTGATGGATTTGGTAAAGTTGCCACTGTTGAGAATGGTGCTGTCTGTGGCTTCTAGTAGCACTAATCTCTCTCTGGTTTGGCGATCGCGAATTAGGGTATCATTCCCCTGCTGTGCAATTTCTAGATCCGCAAATTCCAGACCATTAGCCAAACCAATTAGGTCAAACCCGGGTCTAAAGTCTGTAATTACATCAGTCTGACCGCCATTGAACCCTACACCAATTACAAATAAATCTGACCCCGCGCCCCCGGTTAAGCTGTTAAAACCACTACCTGTATAGAGAATATCATTACCGCGATCGCCAAATAACAGATCATCTCCCTCCCCCCCTATG
>NZ_PKGG01000057.1:0-27481 GCF_046480465.1 Arthrospira sp. PCC 8006 | reverse complement strand
TGTGTTCGTAAAATAACAACTTCCGAGTCAGTTCTCCCGGTCGGTTCCCCGGAGACAGAATTTCAAACACGACCTGGGGGGCGATCGCCTTTTCTTTCCACTGTTGGTAAGAACCCCGGTCTCCCTTCTCTACCCCAAACACCACCATAACATCCGGCGCTTGGCGTATCTTATTATTCCCTTCCACCGGATACCAGAGTAAATCCCCCGCCACAAACACATCCGCCTGTAGGGCAAATAACCACGCCAGATTGTGATATATGGTCATAATCCAGCGAAACTGAATCGTATTCTCCGCCATCGGTTTACCGTCAGAATCAGGATAGATAATTTCGTGCTGAGTTGCGATTTTTGGCTGAGAAACCATTGCTCATCTCCCTATAAACTCATAGGCGCGTTTCCCCTCTCTGGGAATATGATAACCCAATCCCAAGCCAATGCCAGGATTTCTGAGCATCTGCCGAGTTACCATTAACAATATCCGCCCACATTCCCGGAGGAAATCTGATGCACAGCACCCTCACCCTGCGATTACCACCCTCCACCCTTCTCCACGTCACCCTTGAACAATTCCAGGCGATCGCCGCCGCCAACCCCGATTTAAGATTGGAACGGACAGCCACAGGAGAATTGCTCGTGACACCACCCACCGGGAGCGAATCGGGAAAAAGAAATAGCCGCATTATCGGACAACTCGATCGCTGGGATGAAGCCCACGAAGAGTTGGGTGTTGCTTTTGACTCCTCCACCGGATTTATTCTCCCCAACGGGGCGATCCGTTCCCCTGATGCTTCTTGGGTGAGTCGCCCCCGCTGGGAAGCACTGACACCCGAGGTGCGCCGAGGTTTCGCTCCCTTATGTCCTGATTTCGTGGTGGAATTGCGATCGCCTACCGATAGCTTATCGGAACTGCGAGAAAAGATGGGGGAATATTTGGAAAATGGAGCCCGACTCGGATGGTTAATTGACCCCCAAAATCGACGGGTAGAAATCTACCGCCCCCAACAAGAAATCGAAGTTGGCGAGGATCCCACAAAACTATCAGGCGGCGATGTCTTGCCGGGATTGGTTTTGAGACTGAATCGGATTTGGGGATGAGAATTGACTGGCTTTTTTAGTAGAGCGATCGCCTCACCCCACCTCGGAATTATAACACAGGCAACAAGCCAGTTTGACTTCTATAAGCGATCGCCATCAATCCCCGCTTCCCGCAACAACATCTCCAACCTTTTAGCCTTTCGGCGCTCCTCTTCCAACTCGGCGGTCAGTTGTTCGGCTCGCGATCGCTCCTGTTGTAATTGTTGCTCGATTTCCAGGGGAGAAGAAAACGGCTGACCCTGGGGATGATAAAGTGTTAACGTCTCCTCGGACAACTCAAATCGAACTTGCAGGCGGGGACTCACCCAATTCTGCATTTCCTCAATCATAGCCAGACGATCGCCCGAACGGATACACCCGCTCAAATCATTGTTTTCCGGGTCATAAAGATAATATTCCTCCACCCCATAGTGTTCGTAAAATAACAACTTCCGAGTCAGTTCTCCCGGTCGGTTCCCCGGAGACAGAATTTCAAACACGACCTGGGGGGCGATCGCCTTTTCTTTCCACTGTTGGTAAGAACCCCGGTCTCCCTTCTCTACCCCAAACACCACCATAACATCCGGCGCTTGGCGTATCTTATTATTCCCTTCCACCGGATACCAGAGTAAACCCCCGCTACAAACACATCCGCCTGTAGGGCAAATAACCACGCCAGATTGTGATATATGGTCATAATCCAGCGAAACTGAATCGTATTCTCGGCCATCGGTTTACCGTCAGAATCAGGATAGATAATTTCGTGCTGAGTTGCGATTTTTGGCTGAGAAACCATTGCTCATCTCCCTATAAACTCATAGGCGCGTTTCCCCTCTCTGGGAATATGATAACCCAATCCCAAGCCAATGCCAGGATTTCCGAGCATCTGCCGAGTTACCATTAACAATATCCGCCCACATTCCCGGAGGAAATCTGATGCACAGCACCCTCACCCTGCGACTACCACCCTCCACCCTTCTCCATGTCAGTCAGGAACAATTCCAGGCGATCGCCGCCGCCAACCCCGATTTAAGATTGGAACGGACAGCCACAGGAGAATTGCTCGTGACACCACCGACCGGGAGCGAATCAAGCCAAAAAAATAGCAGATTGACAACCCAACTAGGAATTTGGGATGAAGCCCACGAAGAGTTGGGTGTTGCTTTTGACTCGTCCGGGGGATTTATTCTCCCCAACGGGGCGATCCGTTCCCCTGATGCTTCTTGGGTGAGTCGCCCCCGCTGGGAAGCACTGACACCCGAGGTGCGCCGAGGTTTCGCTCCCTTATGTCCTGATTTCGTGGTGGAATTGCGATCGCCTACCGATAGCTTATCGGAACTGCGACAAAAGATGGGGGAATATTTGGAAAATGGAGCCCGACTCGGATGGTTAATTGACCCCCAAAATCGACGGGTAGAAATCTACCGCCCCCAACAAGAAATCGAAGTTGGCGAGGAGCCCACAGAACTATCAGGCGGCGATGTCTTGCCGGGATTTGTGTTGAGATTAAATCGGATTTGGTGATAATTTGGGGTGGAGAATTTACTGGCTTTTGATAGCAGGCGATCGCTCCAGACTTAGTAACACAAAAATTAAATATTGTCAACCTCTACCCGCCCCATTGCGTCACCGGCGCGGGCAATAACAGCCCATGGCTCTCTCCCCAACCTTCTCCGAGAGGGAGGGAAAATTTCCATTTTACTTGGTGCGTATCAATCTCCCCCTACCACTGGGAGGATTCATTTTTACCCTGGAAAATCACGGTGATTAAGACATAATTCATAGCATAGGATAATCCGAGAAATCACTAGGGTAATTGGTGAATAATTATCACCTGGGTTCCTGAGAGTTTAAATTATAGTGGAAAGATGAGTTGTTAGGGGGTGAAAAGTTCCCGGAGGTGATTTTGGGGAAACTTGACGAGTGATAGACCAAGTGTAAAGCTATGTAAGGATACAATCTCAACTAATTATATCTCCAGGAGTTTCCATGCCCTACGATCGCGAAAAACAAGTCGCTATTGATGCCGTACTCGCCGCCTCCCGTCTGTGCGAAGAAGTACGACAAGCCATTCCCCCCGCTATGGAAAAAGGGGATAAAAGCCCTGTAACTGTTGCCGATTTTGGTTCCCAGGCGATTATCTGTAAAGCTATCTCAGAAGCCTTCCCGGATGATCCGATAGTGGGAGAAGAAGATGCTACTACCCTGAAAACCCCGGAAATGGGGAACAACCTGGAGAAAGTTACAGACTATGTTAAGAGTATTATACCTGATGCCACCCCTGAGCAAGTAACTACTTGGATAGATCGCGGTAATGGCAGTGTGGGGGGACGATTTTGGACTCTAGATCCCATTGATGGCACTAAGGGGTTTTTACGAAAAGACCAATATGCGATCGCACTAGCCCTAATTGAAAACGGGGAGGTTAAACTAGGAATTATGGGCTGTCCGGCTTATGCAATTGATGGAGATATTCCCGGAATGTTGTTTGTGGCTGTGCGGGGGGAAGGGTCGATGAAAATGCCCTTTTCGACTGGGAAATTTACCCCGATTCAAGTGGTGAAAGCTGAAGATACCGCCAATATGCGCTTTGTGGAAAGCGTGGAAGCCGCCCACGGTGATCAATCCCGTCAAAATGCGATCGCTCAAGCTGCGGGAATTACCTCCCCCTCCGTGCGGATGGACTCCCAAGCTAAATATGGGGTTGTAGCATCAGGACAAGCGGCTTTATATCTGCGTCTTCCTTCTCCTAAATACCCCAATTACCGGGAAAATATTTGGGATCATGCCGCCGGGGCGATTGTCGTTGAAGAAGCCGGAGGTCGCGTCACAGATATGTACGGGAAACCCCTAGATTTTGCTTCTAGTATTAAAATGGTAGACAATCGGGGTATAGTGGTAAGTAATGGACTGGTTCACGATCAGGTTTTATCTGCATTGAAATCATAATTAACTGGTGGGGTTTGGGCTGAGGTGAGGCAATTATAAATGATTGTAGGGCGGGTGATCCGGTCAGCTTTACCAAGAATCATCAACCCGCCCTGATCTCAGTATAACTACTGATAGGGGCTACTTATTCAAACTTTCAATAACTGGGTGATCATCGGAATGATTAAATTTGGAAATAGTCAACTATGGAACAGTTAAAATGGTACTTAGTCCTATGATGTCTAAATTGTCAGTTTGGGGGCGGCGGAATGGTTCCCTATTTGCTTCTCTGCTATTACTGTGGGGTGTAAGTTTACCCACCATATCCCAGGCTGTTAGCAACAGCACAGAGTCCAATTCATATAATATTGCTCGTGTAGATACTAATGCGATCGTGAATCAAAATAACCAATTTGCTCTCGACCTATACAACCAACTCAAAAGGGAAATATCAGGCAATTTATTTTTTTCACCCTATAGCCTTTCCACTGCTATGGCTATGACCTATGAAGGGTCACGAAATCAAACGGCTATGCAAATATCCCAGGTTTTCCATTTCCATCAGCCTCCTGGTAGTTTATACCCGGAATTTACCAGTCTGGTTAATGATATTAAAAGCCGCAACTCTTCCCAACTCTATTTAGTTAACCGTCTGTGGGGACAGTCCGGCTATAGGTTTCAGGAACCCTTTTTACAAATCACCAAAAACCATTATAATGCGCCGTTAACTCAAGTAGATTTTCGAGGCAATCATGAAGAGTCACGTCAAACAATTAATGATTGGATAAGCCAGGAAACTAACCACAAAATTACTGACCTCATCGCACCGGGAACTTTGGATGTATTCACCCGACTGATTTTGACTAATGCGGTTTATTTTGCGGGAGATTGGTTGTCACCTTTTCCAGAGAAATATACTCAAGATGGCATCTTTAATTTGCCATCAGGAGAAACTATTTCCGTGCCGATGATGCACCATCCTAATGTCTCTATTGGTTATCATAGTTTACCGGAAGTGAAGATAATTGAACTCCCCTACGCTGATGGTAATTTATCAATGATAATTCTGCTACCTGCGGAAGGAACAGACCTCCCCACTTTCGCCGACAACATGACGATCGCTAATTTACAAAACTGGCTGCAAAACCTGGAATATGTCAACTTACAAATATGGCTACCCAAATTTAATTTTAGCTCATCGTTTAATCTCAAGTCAACCCTGAGTTATATGGGCATGGAATCAGCTTTTACGGAAATTGCCGATTTTTCCGGTATCAGTTCCGAAAAACCATTTTTCTTATATGATGTGGTGCATCAAGCCTTTGTCAATGTTGACGAAAAAGGCACAGAAGCATCAGCCGCCACTGGGGTAATTGCCGGAAGTAGAAGTTCCATCCGCGATCGCATTCATATTAATCGACCATTTATGTTTATAATTAGAGAGTTTGACAGTGGCACCATTTTATTTATGGGGTCTGTGGTCAATCCCTTACAAAAGTGAAAGCGTGAAGAGTGAACTGTTGGTTGTTGACGCTTTGGCCGTTATCGGGTATCACGGTGAGAGTTAGTCCACCAGGCGGAGGTTGGGGAAAATCCCCAAATTTAAACTTAATTTTTGGCAATTGTTTCAGAGATAACTGACCCATTGCACAATCTCAAGATACAATTTCTTGTGATAGACTCTAATCTTGCTGTATCAAATTTTGCTATGACTGAGCCAATCAACGAGTCCAATGAGAGTTTACCCCGGGAATTTCGAGTTAATCAACTTAGGAATCTCATAGAAACCCTGCATATTGCCGACGAAATTGCTAGTAAAGGCTATTTGATCAGTAGTTCAGAACTTGCTGATTTAATGGATATTAACGCCAGTGCTGTCACCAGTCGCGGTGATAACTGGGCGTGGCGCAATTGGGAAGTTTCCAGGGTTAGACGGGAAGGTAATCAAATCCTCTGGCAATTGGAGAGGGTTGATTAGCAAATGCGGTAATTTATTATTATTGTTCATTGTTCGCGGCAAGTTCTTCATGCTTTGGGCAATGAACATTAGTGATAATTCCGACCGGGTTTCATGGGGTCAACTACTGGAATGGGGATAGCGATCGCTTATAAATTTAGTTGCCCCCACAGTATCGGATACTATACCATCTAAGGTAGCATTTAGCAAGTCATTTAACATAATTTGAAATTGCGGTCCAGGTTTATATCCCAACTTTTTCAAATCATTACCATTCAGAATCGGTTTAGCATTCCACCAATTATTTAAATATCTCCAAATTTGCTTTCTCACCCACCGAGGAGAATGGGCGGCAATTAAAATCAACATCGGTAAATCGTAGGGTTCAAACACCCGAAAATAATCACTAGGCTGCTGACAATTGGGCAATAAATCCGCCACTCGATTTTGAGCATTTTCTAGGTTTAACAAACGGTCTACCTGCTGAGAATTAAACTGAAAAATATCGGCAACTTCCCGGCGATATTCGGGAGACAAAGCGGCGATTAAGACATCCAGGCGAATTTGCCAATGGGTGAGAGTGTGGTGAGGGTCAAACCGTTTTAAACAGCGGTCTACGGTTCTAATTTGCCGCCAGAGAAGCTGATTTAACTCCAAAGTGGGATGAATACACCGCAGGGCTTTTAACTCCCCTAATAAATGTAAAGCCGGTTGCCAATAGGGGGCTTGCAGAATATATTTTAACTCACTTTTTAGCCTGGCTTCCAAAGCGGGGATTTTAGCAGAATCTCGCTGTTGTCGCTGGCGGTCATAAATACCACTATTAATGGCATAACCGACATATTCCTTAGTGTGATTTTCCAGATTAAAACCCAGTCGCACCGCAAACCTGACCGCGCGATAAATGCGGGTAGGGTCTTCAATAAAACTATTAGGATGCAATACCCTAATTTCTCGTAATTCCAAATCCTGAACCCCACCAAAAAAGTCTAATAATTCTCCGGATTTAGGTTCAGTTAATCTCAAAGCCAAAGCATTAATCGTAAAATCGCGACGGTAGAGGTCTTGACGAATAGAACTTGCTTCGACTTCTGGGTTAGCCGCCGGATAGGGATAAAACTCGGTTCTAGCAGTAGCAATATCAATCCAAAGGGAGTTTAAAACGGGGTGATTATGCCACAATAAGGCGGCGGTTTGAAATTGACCATGCACTTCTAGTCGCGCTTGTGGGTAATATTCTTGTAGCGATCGCGCTAGATCCACAGCCGGAGAAATTGTCGTAGTTATCTCATCTGATATATTGTTAGTAGAATTGTGATAGCAACCATCAACCACCAAATCAATATCATGTAATAATAGATTATCCGTCGGTTCAGCTAACAATAAATCTCGCAATCCCCCACCGACTAGATAAATTTGCCAACCTCGCTGTTGACTAAGTTCGGCAATTTTGGCTAAAATTTGCCAAAGTTCTGGGGCTAAACGTTCTTGTAAAAGTTCATCAACGGTGCTACAAGTAGAACCCGGAATACAACCTCGGCGGGGGGTAGGTTTGGGTAGACAATGCTGTTGATAAAGTAACCTTAATACATCGGTGCGGGTGACAATTCCGACTAAATTACCATTTTCTAAAACGGGTAATCGACCAATATCATAAGTGACCATAATTGACTCAATTTCCGGGAGTGAAGTTTCCGGGGTAATTGTCCGCAGTTGCGGGGTCATATAACCTTTCACTGGGGAATGGTTGAAACCATGATGTAAGGCGATATCAATATCACGACGGGAGATAATCCCCACCAGTTGATGGTTATCGTCTAAAACAGATAGCCCTGAATGACCATAACGTAGTAGTATACGGTGAGCCTCCCCGACGCTGGTTTCCGGGCGAATAGTGCGTACTGGGGAAGACATTAATTCCCTAGCGGTAGGTGATGGAGGAATTTGTGCCTTAAAATTAGTTACCAGGGTTTCTAAGGTGGAGTGCGGATCGACATCTCGTAAAATCACGGAAGCGGCGCGGGGATGACCACCACCACCGAGGGGATTAAATAGGCGGTTGAGGTCGGTTTGGTCAATGCGCGATCGCCCAATAATAGTTAATCGTTTCTCCCCACCGCTACGGACTCGATATTGATTAGCTAGTAATAATCCATCGCTTTCGGTCAGGTCTAATAATTCGGAGGTTAAACTAGACAGACCGGGTACATAATCATCAGTCTCCAATAATACCCAGGATATGGTGTTACCTTTGACAGTTGACTGATGTAGAGTTTCTAAAGCTGTGGTTAATAAGTCCTGTAGGGTAGGAGATAAGCCGGGTTCTACATATTCGGCGATCGCAGATAAACTCGGATTTTTTTCCATTAACCAAGCTAAGGCGATCGCATCCCGTGGAGTAGAATGGTCAAAGGTTAGCGATCCGGTATCGACATGAATACCTAAAGCCATAACTGTGGCTTCTGCTGGTCGGGGAATCACAGGATTAGCCATAGAGCGCAAATGCTCTACAATTAAAGTAGTAGTTGCCCCTACCGCTTCAATTTGAGTCCATGTAGCGGGGATATCTAATTTTAGGTGAGGGTGATGGTCATACAACAGGATTTCCAAATTGGGTAAGTCTAACCATTCGGCTGCTTTCCCTAGGCGATCGCGATTTTGGGTATCCACCACCGACAATTTACAGATCCGCTCAGGATTAACCGATCGCCTTTCAATCAATGGAAACTCATCTCGATACAAAGCCAAAAAATCCCGCACGGCTGGATGAGATCCCCCCGTCAGCACTATTCTACTACCTGGATACAGGCAAGTTAAACCTACCGCCGCCCCCAAGGAGTCAAAATCTGCTGTGGTATGACATAGAATCAAGTGCATATCAGGTGTTTTTTGGGCTTTACACCTATTTTATATCGATTGGCGCAATACCCAACATAGCCATGATTTAAAAGGGTTCACAGGTTACTTTCCAGAATGTCTAAGTTTAGCTATAAAAAATCCATCCATTTGGTGACGATGGGGCCAAATTTTCAGCCAACCTTCCTTAGTGGGTTCCACCGGAAGATCTAGGTTAGGAACCTCTACACGCCAGGAAGGATGACGACTTAAAAAAGATGCGATCGCCCATTCATTTTCCTGGGGGTATAAAGTACAAGTGGCATAAACTAATACCCCTCCCGGCTTCACCCAATGACTGACCATCTCTAATAATTCTGCCTGCAGTTGAGACAATTGCCGAATCTGATCAGGAGTTTGTCGCCAGCGGGAATCAGATCGCCGATGCAAAGTCCCACCACCAGAACAAGGTGCATCTAATAATACGCGATCGGCCATATTATTATATTGTGGAAAATGACGACTATCTCCTACTTCTACCTGAATCGATCGCAACTTGAGCCGGTTAATATTCTGTTTTAAAGGTTTTAGCCGTCCAGGGGAGCGATCGATAGCGATAACTTTACCATTATCCCCCATCAGTTCTGCGATATGGGTAGTTTTTCCCCCCGGGGCGGCGCAGGCATCAATTATAATTTCCCCAGGCTGAGGATCTACTATATATCCTACCAATTGGGCGGATGCGTCCTGAACAGTCCACCAACCTTGATCATATCCGGGTAAATTTCGGATCGCCCCCACACCAGAAGATAATCGCCAACCTTGGGGAAGTTTCGGAAGAGGCGATCCGATGATTTCCTGTTGTTGAAAGGCTGTTTCCACCGTCTCCAAGGTAGTCGAGAGGGGGTTAATTCTTAAATCCAAACTAGGGGACTGATTAAACCAGTCACAGAGTTGTTGGGTTTGAGACTCCCCCAACTCCTCCAACCAGAATTTGATCATCCAGTCGGGGAAACTGTGGAGAATACCCAGCCGAGAAACGGGATTTTCCGGTAACTGCAAAATTGACTCGAGGGAATTTCCCGCCTCCACCAGGCGCAAATACTGACGCAAGAGACCATTAACAAATCCCCCCAAACCAGATAAGTTATTGACTTTGGTTAGGTCTACAGTGGTATTCACCGCCGCCGAGGGAGGAATATTCGAGCTGAAGCAGAGTTGATATAACCCCAAATGCAGAATAATTCTCAGATCTGGCGGCTGTTGGTGGGCGGGTTTTTTGGCTAGGCGATCAATAATTGCATCGAGGGTTCGCCTGCGTCGGGTACAACCGTAAACTAATTCTGTTCCCAGGCGGCGATCGGCATCTTTAAGGTCAGCTTGACGCAATTTTTCATCTAAAACTATATCAGCAAATGCGCCCCGTCGTTGAATGTCTCGGAGGGTGACAAAAGCTAATTGGCGAGGATTATCAGTCACAGTAGACTCGATTTTTGTACAAAAGGGGTTAATTTGGGGCTTGAATCACATAAAAGCGATCGCATTTTACCACCTTATTTGAAATTGTATCAAAAATCCGATCATTTTTCTAGCCGCTCAATTCCAAAGCACATATACAACTTTCCTGGTGTAGCCACTGTTCCCCCACTTGTTTCATGGCCAAAATCACAGGTTTTAGTTCCCGACCTTTAGCAGTGAGAGAATATTCCACATGGGGAGGGATTTCTGGGTAAACGGTACGGATTAATAAGCCATACTTTTCTAACTCTCTCAATCGGATCGTCAGAGTCTTTGTGCTGATCCCTGGTAAGGCTTCAATCAATTCATGGGTTCTCATATCGCCTCGGAATAACTCCCGCAAAATTTGGACTGACCATTTACTGCCAATGATATCCATTAAAAACTGAATGGGACAAATGATCTCAGCGCACTGATCCCGTTCATAAGGGGCAACGGATTCGTAATATTTCTTAACTTTCATTTTAAGCTCCTGATCTGCTTAATCTTTTTTAAGAATAACCCATATTTCCCACAATTCATCATGATTTTAGTCTGGTAACTATGGCTGAGGGTGATCAGAAGATGTCGTTTTATGAGAAAAGCAATATAATAAAAGTAGTCACTAAAAAAACAACGTTTAACCGTCTACCTAGATAAGAAATACCTAAAAACCAGTTTTCTGTGACAACATAAAATTGGGGATCAAGGTAAAAATGATTTTCAATAACTGCCTAAAACTCGTAGCCAAGGACGATTAAGGGTTTCTATTCCATCCGTCATTTGTTTCTGATTAAATTCGATAAACCGAAAGCCGCCAGTTTGATGACGGCAACTTTGATTTGGAGTGTTTCAGCCCATGTTAAAACTATTTGCCAATACAAAAGCCCAAGTTAAGCAAAACAAAACTCTGATTTTATGGTTTGAAGATGTGCGACTGGCTGACCTTCCCCTAGTGGGTGGTAAAAATGCTTCCCTAGGGGAGATGATTCAACAACTGGAATTGCGGGGAATTAATGTTCCCCAGGGTTTTGCAATCACGGCGGAAGCCTATCGCTATTTTATTGAATATGGCGGTTTGGAAAGTGAGTTGCGGCGGTTATTGGCGGGTCTGGATATTGAGGATATTAAAAACCTGCGCCAGCGCGGGAAAGAAGCCCGATCGCTAATTGTTAATACCTTGTTACCCCCCGATCTCGAACAGGCGATCGCCATAGCCTATAAACAACTGTGCGACCTATATGGTAATGAAACAGATGTAGCAGTGCGATCGTCAGCCACCGCTGAAGACCTCCCTAACGCCAGCTTTGCGGGACAACAGGAAACTTATTTAAATATTCACGGTATCAAGGGAATTTTAGAAGCGACTCGCAAATGTTTCGCCTCCCTATTCACCGATCGCGCTATTTCCTACCGTAGCCTCCAAGGTTTCGATCATTTTGATGTAGCCTTATCTATTGGCATACAAAAAATGGTGCGATCGGACCTAGCCACTTCCGGGGTAATGTTCTCAATTGATACAGAAACCGGATTCAAAAACGTCGTCATAATTACCGCCGCCTATGGCTTAGGGGAAACCATAGTCCAAGGGACTGTCAACCCTGATGAATTCATGGTATTTAAACCCATGTTGCGGGAGGGTTTTCGACCGATTATCGCCAAGCGTCTGGGTAGTAAAGCCGTAAAAATGGTTTACGATCGCCATCAAGCTACCCGCATTATCCCCGTCCCAGAAACTGAACAACAAAAATTTGCCCTCAGTGATGAGGAAATTCTCAAGCTGGCTAAATGGGCGCAAATTATCGAAGATCACTATAACCAAATTCGGGGCTGTTATTCCCCCATGGACATTGAATGGGCTAAAGATGGCCAAACTGGGGAATTATTTATTGTCCAGGCGCGTCCGGAAACAGTCCAATCTCAAAAGTCCGATCGCATTTTGCAACAATATCACCTCCAAGGTACAGCAGAAGTCTTAGTCGAGGGTCGCGCTGTAGGCGATCGTATTGGTCAAGGTAAAACCCGCCTTCTCCTGAATGTCCAGCGCATTCATGAATTTAAACCAGGGGAAATTTTAGTTACCCAAAAAACAGACCCCGACTGGGAACCAATTATGAAAAAAGCCTCCGCCATTATTACCAACTCCGGCGGTCGCACCTGTCATGCGGCGATTATTGCGCGAGAAATGGGCATTCCCGCTATTGTGGGCTGTGGTAATGCTACCGATATCTTACGCACAGGTCAAGCCGTAACCGTTTCCTGCGCTGAGGGGGAAGTCGGTAAGGTCTATCAGGGTTTAGTACCTTTTGCGATCGCCAAAACCGTATTAGACGATTTACCCAAAACCCGCACCCAAATTTTACTCAATATTGGCAACCCAGCAGAAGCCTTTAGCCTCGCCTCTCAACCCTGTGACGGCGTAGGACTAGCGCGACTAGAATTTATCATCGCCAATCAGATCCGAGTCCATCCCCTCGCCTTAATTCACTTTGACCAACTCCAAGATCAAGCCGCGCGCCAGGAAATCGAAAAACTCACCGCCGGATTTAATAGCAAACCCGACTATTTTATTAGTCAACTCGCTCAAGGAATTGGCACTATTGCTGCTGCTTTTTATCCCAAACCCGTCATTGTCCGCATGAGCGATTTAAAAAGTAACGAATACGCCAATTTGCTGGGAGGGCGACAATTTGAACCAATCGAAGAAAACCCCATGATTGGTTGGCGCGGTGCGTCTCGGTATACTGACCCCAAATATCGCCAAGCCTTCGCCTTGGAATGTCAAGCTATCAAGCAGGTTCGGGATGAAATGGGATTAGCTAATGTCATTCCCATGATTCCTTTCTGTCGCACCCCCGAAGAAGGTCAGCAGGTCTTAGCAGAAATGGCGAAACATGGCTTAAAACGCGGCGAAAATAGTCTGCAAGTTTATGTCATGTGTGAGTTACCCAGTAATGTTTTATTGGCTGATCAGTTTTGTCAGGTCTTTGATGGTTTTTCCATCGGTTCCAATGATTTAACCCAGTTAACTCTCGGCTTAGATCGTGATTCCGGACTCGTAGCTCACATTTTTGATGAACGGGACGAAGCAGTTAAGCGCATGATTAAAATGGTCATTCAAACCGCTAAACGTCGCGATCGCAAGATTGGTATTTGTGGTCAAGCACCCAGTGATTATCCTGAATTTACCCGGTTTTTGGTTGACTTAGGGATTGATTCCATTAGTCTTAATCCTGATTCCCTACTCAAAACATTACTAGAGGTCGCCAAAATCGAGAAATAACCCATTAGGTTTCATCACAATAGCCCCCCTAGGGGGTTCAAAGGAACCGGATTTCTCACTCAGTAACCTAAATCCCTCTCCCAAAGTAGGAGAGGGACTTTTAATGCCTATTACATGATTACTAAAAGGGCTGTAAACCCGGTTGATCAAGATTATCAATTCTCTATACCCCCAGGGGGGATATTCCTAATTATCTCTCCGTATTTTCACGTAAAAAATATCATAATCTTTATACAACCCATAATTTGTTTAAAGATTTGGTAAAGATTCCTAATTTTGCTGGACAAATAACTGATAACTGTTCCATAATAGACTCATCAGCTAAAAAGTTATGAATCTTCCAGGACTCGCATCTTACTGAACTGTTATCTTAAAACTTACGGAGACCAACCCCCATGAAATCCACAATCCTCGCAGCATTTACAGCCGTCACAACTACCCTAGCCGTTGCTGGTTCCGCTGCTGCATTCACTATTCAACGAGCCGATCAACAATTTCAAGGGCTGATTAACTCCGGTGTTTTTAATGACTATATCCACACCGAATATCAAGCCCTAGACCCCTCATTTGTTTCTAGTCGTCAGCTAGATTTGAGTAAACTCACATTAGATTTCGACCATGAAGTTAAAGTGCATTTCCTCAGTGAAGGAGCCAATTACCGCAACCAATTAGGTGTTTCCGCTACGGGGGCTACCAACATATCAGACACTATTCTGTTTGATGATATTGTCTGTCTAACTAGCAGTTGCTCAACTTATACCGGTTATCGAAATTCTCGCAACGACCCAACCGCTAATCCTTTACAAGCAGGTGATTTTGTCAGCTTGGGTACAGTTAACGGAGGAACCACCCTAGACTTTTTCCTCAATTCAGATGGTTATGGACGCAGCAACCCTACTCGTTTATATGTTGACTCCAGCCGCAACAGAAATGGATTCCAACAAGTGATGGCCTATGAACAATCTGGCTATCTGGTGTTAGCTTTTGAAGATATCGTCGGTGGTGGTGACAGAGACTATAATGATGTTGTGTTTGCCCTTGATATCGGCAAGAAAAATATGAATGCCATCAGAGGTGTGCAAGTTCCTGAACCTACTATGGTGTTAGGACTCCTAGCAGTTGGCGCAGCTTTCTCCGTTGTCAGTCGCAAAGGTGAACAAAAATCTTAATTTCAATCCCACTCGGAAATCTTGTGTAACTACCTCCAGATCTCCCGTTAGATCCAATTCTAGCGGGAGATTTTGGTTTGATCATTCATAATTGATCAATGTCCTGATATCTGAGAGTCCAGATGATAAACGCGACAACAGCCCCCCAACCTAACCTATACTCCCGGAGTAGTGATCAATGTGTTCCTAAGAGTTTAGCCAAGTGGCCAATGGTTTTAATGTTCGGATGTTTATTAGGACTGACACCGAATAAAGCGATCGCCCAAGAAGAAATTAACCCTATCCTAGAAGTCGGGGTAGTGCAGCAATTTGGCAAAACCCCCACAGATACCCTCGTATTGCAAGCCAAACCTGGCGACCATCTAACCCTGCGTTTTGCCACCCCCCAAGGTGAACAAATCCTGCATACCCTCAGCGCCGTTATTCAGGTGGAAATGCAGCCCCTTCCAGAACCCCAAGTTAAGGAGCGTCTGATTTTCAGCAGTCACCGCAGCTATGAAACCGCCGCACAGCAGGCTAACAAATGGCAAGAAATGGGAATCGAAGTTGAACTAGCGCAACCTGATGTATGGCAGGTTTGGGCTTCTCGGGAAACTTACTCAACCCCCCTGTTGCGCCGATGGTTGCTAGAAAGCATAAAAGCCCAGGGCTATCAGCCTACCTTCACTAGCCAAGCAGTCACACAGAAACCCGTTCCCTATTGGATCTTAGGTGGCTATCGTTACAACCGCCAAGAGTTAAAAATTGAAGCTACCCAGAATATCATTTCCGTAGGTAAGAAAAGAGATGATCCCCAGGCTTTAGTTTATGGAGGCAGTTTAAAACTCCAGCCAGATGCCTACGGAACCTATACCCTAGTTAATCATGTTCCCTTAGAAACCTATTTGCGGGGAGTTGTACCCCATGAAATGGGCGCATGGCCTCCGGCTGCTTCTATTGAAGCCCAGGCTATTTTAGCTCGTACCTATGTCTTGCGGAATCTGCATCGGTTTGAGGCCGACAATTATCAAATTTGTGCCAATACAGATTGTCAAGTATATAAGGGATTAACCGAGGTTTACCCATCCACTGATAACGCTATTACTAACACCCGGGGCCTAGTGCTGACCTATGATGGGGAATTGGTGGATGCCGTCTATTTCTCCTCTAGTGGTGGCATTACTGCTAATTTTAATGATGTCTGGGATGGACCCAAGCCCCCCTATCTCAGGTCAGTATTAGATACTACTCAAAATGTGTGGAACCTGGAAAGCTACAGCCTAGCTGATGAACAGAACTTCCGGCGGTTTATGACTCTGAGGAAGGGTTTTAATGAAGAGGGTTGGAGTGATTTTCGCTGGCAATACCGAACTGATCTCAAGGCCATGACTAATCATCTGCAATTTTATCTCAAGCGTCGCAAAAGTCCCCTGGCAGATTTTAACACTATTCAACAGGTGAGGGTGGTGGAAAGAGCCCACTCTGGCCGGGTGTTGAAAATGGAGGTAGAAACTGATCGGGGTGTTATCCCAATCCATAAGGATGAGGTCCAAAGTGCTTTTTGGCCTCCTATTAGTACCCTATTTTATATTGATCCGATTTATGGCCCTAACCAAACTCTCCAAGGCTATAATTTTGTCGGCGGCGGGTTTGGTCATGGTGTCGGTTTCAGCCAAATAGGATCGCATAAACTCGCCCGGTTGGGGTGGTTTAGCGATCGCATTTTGGAATTTTATTTTCCGGGGACTCAACTAGAACCCCTGAACAATTATTTAATCACTGGGCAGCAATCTCCATAAATCCTGGCTATAGGGGAAGGAAGAACAGATCCACTGTAACCAAAATAACCTGTTCTCCCTTCTCTGACCAGGTTGGAGAAACTTAGTAGAGTCCTTCTTCTTGGTGAGTTTGGATTGTGCAGTCGGAGGTGGGATAGGCTACACAAGTCAAAACATACCCAGCTTCGATCTGATCATCATCTAAGAAAGACTGATCAGACTGGTCAATGCTACCACTGGTGATTTTACCAGCACAGGTGGAGCAAGCACCAGCGCGGCAGGAATAGGGCAGATCTAGTCCAGCCTCTTCGGCAGCATCAAGAATATATGTATCATCATCGCAATCGATGGTTTCGTTGATGCCTTCAGCTTCGCTAATCAGAGTGACTTTGTAAGTAGCCATTCAGTGTTCCTCTCTAGTTCTCAAAAAAATTGATAAGAAAAACCTATATAAATCACAAGGGAATATTAGGCTGACTCCCTGTGGTCTCGGTTTTCTTCACTTTCTGATATTAAAGGAAAAACACGAGGTTGTAAAACCTTTTACGGCCATATTATGAACGGTTTTTGTTATAAATTTTTCTAATTACATCCCAATTGCTTATATCTGATGTGGCCATTACATAGGGCCAGGTGGTTGCACTGTCGTCAGCATAAGGGATAATAATGGATGAGTTAGGGTTTTAACCCTTCGTCATATCCCCCGAAAATATATCAGTCTATAGATGACAGCCAGTAATTTTTCTAATACAATTTCTGACCCTTCCACTATTCGCGTCGGTTTGGTGGGCACTGGGTATGTTGCTAAGTCCCGCGCCCAAACCCTCTACAGCGATCAGCGATCGCATTTAGTCGCCGTGACTGGTCATAGCCCTGAAACTACAGCAGCCTTCTGTCAGGAGTTTAATGCCCAATTAGTCCCTAATTGGCTGGAATTAGTACAACGGGACGATTTAGACCTGATTATCATTAGCACCATTAACCGCGATCATGGGGCGATCGCAAAAGCCGCCCTCGAAAATGATAAGCACGTGGTCGTTGAATATCCCCTCTGTCTTGACCCTCAACAGGGTCAGGAGTTAATCGCCTTGGCTTCACTCCGCCAAAAACTCCTTCATGTGGAACATCTCGAACTTTTGGGGGGATTGCACAATGCTATCAAAGCAGCTTTAGAGGCGATCGGAACCGTATTTTATGCCCGCTACAGCACTATTAACCCTCAACGTCCCGCTTCTCATCGCTGGACCTATCAAAATTCTCTGTTTGGTTTTCCCTTGGTGGGGGCCCTTTCCCGTCTACATCGCTTGACTGACCTATTTGGTGCTGTCGCTTCTGTCAACGCCCAGAGTCAGTTTTGGAATGTCGATAGCGATCGCGATCGCTATCGTTCCTGTTGGTGTCAGACTCAGTTACACTTTACCTGTGGAACCATTGGCGAAGTCGTCTACGGAAAAGGCGAAACCTTTTGGGAGTCCGAAAACCTTTTTACCCTTTATGGAGAAGCCGGAACTTTGATATTTACCCCAAAAGGTGGCCAACTACTACAGGGAGATATCCCTCAACCTATTGAAGTCGGAAGTCGTAGCGGTTTGTTTGTGCGGGATACTCAGATGGTTCTCGATCACCTTTTTGACGGCACGCCTCTTTATGTTTCTACCGCAGATAGTCTTTATACCCTGAAAGTAGCTGATGCCGCTAGACAGTCTGCTGAAACAGGCGAAACTGTGATTTTAACCCAGAGTTAATCTAATGGCATTGAACATCAGTGACAACTTCGGTATCACCATCAATAATTGGGTAAGCTGATCATAATGTTCTAACAACATGATATTAAGATTAGCCCGAATTTGAGCCATTAGACAAAGAACAGAGAGAAATGGTAGTTTAGTCGCTGAAATCATGGCTGGGTTTGAACTGTGGTGGTTGGTTTATGCTTTTATACTATTCACAGTTCATCCCTACCCGTAGCGAAATTATGACACTGTTTTAATTGGGGTCTCTCCTGACACAATTCCCAAATCTGTTATCTATCTAACTGCTTGATTTCCTTAACAATGGCAATGGATTATCAGCCACTTCATTAATTGGCACAAGTTATCCATTGTCTCCCCTACACTAACTACATTATATATTTAGGCGATCGACTTGGCAAATATTGCCAAAATCATTTTTCGATGCCAGAATGGTTTTACTTACCTGTTAGCATCAATCAACCTTCCTACAATTATGTCCTCACCCTTGGAACGATGGATCGCGATTAAAGTTACAATTAATCCAGATCATCCCGATCTGTTGTATGGTTTGGAATATTGGCTAGAATTAGGTTTGATTTCTCAAGAACAGGTTAAACAACTCTGTAAACTGCATCTAAGTCAACCCCTACCCTTACCGCCACCTTCCCGCGTATATCATCCCCCTGTTAGGAAAGCTCAACCACCTATTATTAGGGAACCTCAAATTACTTTTTCCGCCACATTACCGCCAAACATTCCCCCCGTAATCACGCGATTATTACAGTCTTTCAAAGCTGAACTTAGTGTGCGTTGGCTGCTATTTTTAGGACTGTTTATGGTGGTTGTATCTTCCGGCGTACTGGCGGCGAGTCAGTGGGAAAGATTCCCTGCTTTTGCACAATATACAGTATTGCTTGCTTATACTTTGGCATTTTGGGGCGGTAGCCAGTGGACGGAAAAACAGAATAACTTAACCTTGACTGCTACTACTTTGCGTCAAGTTACCTTACTGTTAATTCCCCTCAATTTTTGGGCAATGGATGGCTTGGGATTATGGGGATATCCCCTAGGATGGATTACCATTGCGATCGCCACCTTTCTCCTATCCACCACCACCATTAAACTCTATTCTACACCATCAGTTACCCACAAGCTACAACTCGCCAATTTATTACTAATCAGTTACCTTCACTGGGGGTGGAGTTGGTCAACCTTTCCCATAATTGCCATTTATTCAGCCGTAATTATCACCGCCTCTATATCATTATACAGTCGCCAACAACTTAATCAGCAACCCTTAGCTAATCGTGATATCGCTCTGTTAATTTATAGCCTAATTATTATCCTAGGTCGCGGTATTTTTGTCGCCGAAGTACCCCTCGATACTTTGGGATTAGCTGTAGGTATTTGTGGCTGGTTAATCTACTCTTTTTCCTCGCCATTAATAAATCGTAGCGGCTATGGATTACTAATTTTAGGATGGTTGATTTCTTTGATATCCTATCCTTGGCACGCTTTTGTTATTAGCGCCTTGGTAATTTATATCTGGAATCAACACCTGAGAAACTCTTGGCGACGGCGGGATTTATTAGTAATATTTGCCATAGGATTACAGATGATTTGGTTACTAGGACTCATGATTCCTAGTGGCATTAGACAAACTGCTATTATCAATGTTGCCGCCATTACTAATAGTCAAAATCACCCCTGGTCACTACTTAGCTTAACCTGGTTTCCTTATCTGATTTTGATGCTGGCGGTTACTGAGTGGCTCTATCAAATACCTAAGCGCAGATTAGCTTTATTTGGCGAGCAAATCGCATTATTCTTAGGAGTAGTTTTAGCCTTGTTGGGGGTGATTAATCCTCTCACGCGATCGCTTAATTTAATCGCCTCAACTTTGACTTTAGCCGTAGTTACGAAACGCCGAACTTATCACCCATTTCGAGTCTATTTAACCCATATAACCGCTTTACTAGCTGTCGTCAGTAGCATCAACTGGCTAATTCCTACTCTCAACTATACTAAGTGGGCGATAATTTTATTATTACTAATGTTAGGGGAATTTGGCTTATCTATCGCCAGCCATCATCACTTTCTCTCTCGATATGATACCCCAGATAATAGTTGGGGAAAAAGTGGTTTTTATCTAGGTTTAGTCTTGGCGGGTTGTAGCTATCTCCTACTTAGCAATAGCATTGAACCTGTCAATTTAATCTGGTTAATCACACCTTTGGGCTTGACTTTTATCGCCAAATATGGTAGCAATTCACAACAAAAACAATCGGCTGAATTAGCCATTGTGACTACAGTAGTCGCGCAACTGTTGACAGTCCAACTACCTGTAATTTGGGCGATATCTTTAGGTATAAGCACCGTCATAATTGCCATTAACTCCTATTATATACGTCGGCTAATTGTAGCGGCGATCGCTTTGGGATTTGGTCTCAGTTTCTTAACCGCTATACTCTGGGAATTACAGATACTTTCTAACCTAGACTGGTTACTCGTTAACGCCATCACATTGGGGAGTTTATGGATATTACGGCATAATTTACTCAACCGGGAAGCCTTATTAGCCAAACTTTATAGACAAGCAGCAGACCTGTGGACAACTTCACTGGCGGCGATACAGTTACTACTGCTAACCTTTCATTCTCTGTCAGTTTTTCAACAACAAATACAACCGAGTTTATTAGCTGTCCTAGTCATCGCTTTAACCGTAGCAGCCATAGCCTTTCGGACTCAGACAGCAACTCTATCAACTCGCAGTTTTGATAATGGTATTTATGGAACATTTTGGGGGATACAATTACTCGTATCCGAAATATTGGGATTTTTACCCCACTCTTTAATTCTGTTGGCGATCGCCAATACAGCTTTAGGAATTATCGTACAAATAGGCGGTGATTGGTGGCAGCAAAAACACCCGGATTTGAGTATCCCTCAATCTTTACAAGTTATTCCTTTATTATATGGCATACTGGGAAGCCTCCTAAGATTTAATGAAATAGCTGTTTGGACTGGTTTAAATACCCTCGGATTTGCCTTAATTTTAATAGGCGTGGGACGGCGACAGTATTCCTTGAAACCCCTAGTTTATTTGGGAATAGTAGGAGTATCACTCGCCGCCGGAGAAATGTTATTTCAGCAAGTCAGTTACCAACCCCTAGCTAATCAATTAGTCGCCTTCACAGTATTAACTACCAGCTTCGTCTATCTGTATCGGATCTTATCATCAACTTTAGCAAGATTTTTGCATCTGGCGGCGGGGGAAATTACAGCGATCGCCCATTGTCATTGGTTAATCGCTAGTGTATTATTAGTAATATCCTGTTTTCTCCCCGGAAATTCCAGTCCCTTAGTAGGGTTAGGAAGTGGCATCCTCCTCAGTCGTTATGCGATCGTACAGGGTCGCATTCAGCCCCATCAACAGCCACAAAATATCTGGGTTTATGTAGGTTTATTACAAGCCGTAGCCATCGTTTATTATGTGATTGATGTCCTGAATTTGGGAAATATTCTGTTTCCCTGGATAGGTGCGATCGCTTCTATAATTGCCTATTATTTCTATATATCTCCCTGGGAAAATTGGGGATGGTCACAAACACCCTGGCGACGGTCTGCAGTCGTTTTACCAATAGGATCTATTGCAATTATCCATAGTTTCATTAATCCCCCTCAACTCACCTCCTGGTATATAGCCACCGTCATCACCGCCATTTTCTATGTATTCCTAGCCGAATTAAGTCAAAATATTCGGTTTACTTACCTTAGTCTTTTTCTCCTGAATTGGGTAATCTTAAAAGCCATTGTAGCCACTCCAGCAGCTACTTATTTACTGTGGATAGTCACCCCTCCCGCTTTATCAATGTTATATATTCTGCAAGTTGAACCCTACCTAAAAGGTTCCCAACGCCGACCCCTTCGACACCTAATCCGTATCCTCAGTATTAGCTTAATTTGCGTAATCTCCTTATTAGAAAGTCAATGGGTAGGAATTATTCCCGGTATCATTAGTTTAATCGCCATTGGTGCTGGTTTAACCATCAAAACTCGTGCTTTTTTGTACATTGGAACAGCCACATTTATCATTAATATTGTCAATCAATTAATAATTTTAAACTCAGTTTATTCCTTTATAAAATGGATAGTAGTTTTTATCGGCGGATTAATGTTTATTTGGGGTGCAGCCAACTTTGAAACCCGCAGAGACCAAATTCTTAGCCTATTCCAAAACTCCCTTCAAGAATTAGACAGGTGGGAATAGCCGCTAGACCTTTGAGGATAAATTCCCAGCAAATACCAGCCCCAGGTTCCTGACCCAGAGCCAATTTTGTTAACTTTCTTAAAAAACCACCCTAATTTCCCCGCCGAATGTTAAGAAACTTATCTAAAGTTAAACCTTAATTTCAATTTAGCAACTTTTCGATCCACCTCCTCAATCATGGTGCTAGAGTGGCAGCCATTGGAATTTATCATTCTAAAAAACTATGTATAAACCCAAATCAGAACGTGATCCCATTGGTGCAGCCGTGACCGCTGGCTTAGGGGCTGGAGTAGCTACATCTTTCGCAGTTAGTCAAGGTCAAAGTCCTTGGGTAGCCTTGGGAATTACCGCTTTTTCAGTAATTGTGGCGATGTTATGCGATCGCGCAGGTTTGGTATAAGTAATATAATGGAAAGGAAACCGAAACCTAGGGTTTTTTGGGTTCAGTGTTTCCCATTCCTATATTTTCCTGAAGAATTATGATGGAATCCTATGCTTATCTGTACCTCGCCCTGAGTTACCAAAATCCTCAGCAACTCATTCTCAATAGAAAACTATCTACTCAAGCCTATCGATGGCTTCTGTCTCTAGGGACAATGCTGCTGGTTCTGAGTATAACTTATGCAGCCCAGGCAGTTTTAGCTATTGGGGATTTCGGACCCGAAGTTACCCAAATTCAGAACCGCCTCAGAGAATTGGGATATTTAAGCGCTAACGCCACCGGATACTTTGGTGAAGAAACTCAAAACGCAGTGATTCAGTTTCAGCGCGATAACCGTTTAGTCCAAGATGGCATAGTTGGTCCTAATACCGTTGTGGCTTTGATAGCAACCAACCAGAACACCGCCAGCCCCCCTCTCAATACTACCCCAGTAAGCGATCGCCAATTAATCGGTTTAGGATTAGGAGACAGTGGACCCGGAGTTACCAACCTCCAAAATCGCCTGCGAAATCTTGGTTTCTTCAACAACAACTCCACCGGATATTTTGGACCAATCACCCGAAATGCCGTCATTCGTTTTCAGCAAGCCAACTCAATTGCAGCCACAGGTCTAGTCACAGAAGACACCCTAGCCATTCTCAATCGCGGAACCGGTAGCCTCGCTGGAAATGTTAGCCTCGGTCCCGGTAGTTTTGGCCCTATAGTCGGCTTAGTACAACGAGAATTGCAGCGACTTGGTTTTTTCCCCGGTCAAATTACCAATTTCTATGATGAGGTAACATTCCAAGCCGTTCGTAACTTTCAAATGGTTAATGGTCTCACCCCCACTGGTTTTATTGGACCCACCACCCAAAGCCTCCTCGCTAGTCAACAAATGTTGGGTAATAGTGGTATCACTTCCAACTCTACCAATGTTTCCATGACCCAATCTAATCCCTCCTCAATTCTCGTGCTGGGAAGTCGAGGATCAGATGTAATTGCACTTCAGCAGCGATTACAGCAATTAGGGTACTACACAGGGATGATTGATGGGGTTTTTGGTGAATCTACCCGCGTCGCTGTCGTTCGCTTCCAACGGGATAATGCCATCACCCAAACAGGTCAAGTAGGACCCACTACCCAGTTCCATTTAGCTAGGGCTACTACCCAACGTCCCATCATACCCGTAGTTCCAGCCGGTCCAGGGTCCGTCGTTAGACCTGTGGCAACTAATCCTAATACATACATAACAATCGGTAACGCCGGAGAAGATGTGCGGCGCATTCAAAGGCGGTTAAGGGAGTTAGGCTTCTATAATGGCCCGATTAATGGCTTTTTTGACGGCCAGACCCAAAATGCTGTGATTCAATTTCAGCAAGCCTATAACATCACTACCACCGGGATTGTTGGACCAACTACAGAGACCTACTTATTTAACGTCACTCGCCGTAGTTTTGGTCATATCAACAATCACAACTCTGTCAGCATCAGTTCTTCCGATACCTCGCCCGGTCTACAACGCCAAACATTCCACAAATAAATAAATACAAAACCCTTGAGGAACCGCATCAACCCCCCAGCTCGTGCCCTAGGGATATAAAGCGGTTCCTGGTACCACGCCGCCAAATTGCCAATTAATCAGGGTTAACGTACTCACCGGAGGTTTCTGCGATCGCCTGAGAACAAGACCAATTAGTAGAAACCAATGAAGGCCAACCCATCCGTAAAGCCTCATGACAAACAGTATGAACTGTCAATTGGCAATCTAGCAAATGCAACCCAGATTTCTCCGCCTGCTTCAAACCAATTTTGGAAATCGAATCATTCTGAAATTCTATCGTTTTGTTACACTGTACACAGACAAGATGGTGATGATGGTGTGGGTAAGGCTGATTTATTTCATAATGCTTGTGGCCTTCTGCAAGTTCCAACTCTCGCAAAATTCCCATCCGCGCCATTAACTTGAGTGTGCGGTAAATAGTAGACAAACTAATCGTCTCCCCACGACCTTTTAACAAATCATAGAGATCCTCAGCACTGAGATGATTCCCTTTCGGCAAATTTTGAAAAACATGGAGGATAGTTTCCCGCTGAGGAGTCAGTCGCCACCCTTTGTTATTCAGTTCCGATTTAAACGAAGTCGCGGTATATAAAACCATCATTAAACTATCAATAAAACCTTAATACTGACAATGATACACAAGATTTTGAGATTCTGTCAAAAAAACTAGCTTATTGATAATCAATTCTGATAAACCCAACCCTAGGGGCGAGTGTTATCTCCCATAACCCCGCCACCAAGGCTCAAAAACTAATCCAGAGAATCCAGATAATCCCGCACTCGGTTACGACGCTTAGGCTGGCGCAGTTTTTGCAGAGCCTTAGCCTCAATTTGGCGAACCCGTTCCCGCGACAGATCCAAAGCACGGCCAATTTCTGCTAGGGAGTAAGGATGACCATCACCCAAGCCATAACGCATTTGGATTACAGCGCGCTCCTTACCACTGAGATCAGCTAGGATGTGCTGTAGTTCCCGGTAAAGAGATTCCCGCATCAACAGTTCTTCCGGGGTGCTTTCTTCTGTTTCGAGCAAATCTCCTAGTTCCGTATCTTTGTCGGTTCCGACTTTGGTTTCTAAGGAAACTGAACGGGGAACCCGCAGCAGCACTTCCCGAATTTGATCCGGGGTCATCTTTAACTCGGTGGCGATGTCATCAATGGTAGCCGTGCGACTTTTTTCTTGGGAAATCTTGCGCTGGGCTTTCTTAATTTTATTGAGTTTCTCGGTAATATGCACCGGAAGCCTGATAGTCCGGCTCTGAGTGGCGATCGCTCGGGTAATTCCTTGGCGAATCCACCAGTAAGAGTAAGTGCTAAAGCGGTAACCACGGGTAGGATCAAACTTTTCTACGGCTCGTTCTAATCCTAGGGTTCCCTCTTGGATTAAGTCTAATAGTTCTAAACCACGGTTTTGATATTTTTTAGCAACCGATACCACCAGGCGCAAATTGGCTTTGATCATGTATCTTTAGCCTGTATTCCTTCCCTCTGGACCTGTTTTAGCTCTTCCACACTCAGGTTAGCTAGTTCCGCCCAACAGCGCTTACCTTCTGCCATAATCTGCTTGAGTTCAGCGAGATTAACCCCCCCAGCAGCAGCCCAACGCTCTAAAGAGGGACGATGGCTTAATTTAGCACAGAGGCGATCGCGGACTTTCAGGAGATTAACATAAGTCTGGAGTACCCCCCCGTTGGTTTCCGCCTCCGTGTCCCGCAATTCCACCAGTTGTACATAACGTTGAACCTTTTGGGCTTCCGAGACTTCCTCATCTCTTCCCAGTAAGCGAACCCGACCAATTTCTTGGAGGTACAGACGCACTAAATCCGTGGTGCGCCTACTGGTGTGAGCCTCAGAGAGATCAACATCACTGAAGTCAAGGCGGATGAGTTCATCTGTTGGTAGTTCCATATCCTTGTCCTTAGAAGAAGTTGGGAAAGTTTGGGTGGACTCTTTATCGGGGGAAGCTTTGGTGGCTGACATGATCGTGATCTCAGTTGCTTTTGGTTGAACACAAATTGCTCTCACAGAGCCTAGGATTTAGTATTCCCAGGATGTTAAGGTTGGCGATCGCACTAGCTAATTCTTGATTCAGGTTAAGACCGCTCTTGAGTCTTTCAGTTCCCAATGTTGCCGATCAGCAATCTGAGTCATGAATTATTGGTGAGGGATACCTGAATTAGTCAGTATATCAATAATCAGGGTTACTTTTTCAGGTCTGTTACCTAGTATATGGAAACTCCCTCATTAAAGAAGTGACCCCTATCAGTTAACAAGCTAATCTTCATCACCTGTAATGGGGGTTCCCGATCACTTTTGAAGAATCTATGAGTTTCGTAATAAAAGTTTACAATGCCCGCCTGAACAAGCAGCGATGTCAGACTTAGCCACACTGATTTGAGATTTTCTTGCCCAAAATTGTAGCAGGCTTTTTTGGAGAATTTAATTCAGTCTAACACAGTTAAGTTAAACAAATTCCCAAGCTGATCTTAAATCTCAAAAGAGAACTCCCGTTAAGCCGAGCGGCTTAACGGCGAGATGAATTTTGACCAGTAACCAAACTCCGGAAGCGAATCCTTTTGTAGGGTGGTAGTGCTAAAGAGGTAATGATGCGTTGTAGTGATGGATAAAATACCAAATGCCACCAATGTGATTCTGCAAACACTTGGAAAAGGACAAGGTCTTGGGTACTAAGCGAGACACTGGTTGTCTCAAGGTATTGTTAAACATTTCTCTATCTTGTTGAGGTCTGGCGAATAAGGCCGAAGATAGAGTAAACGGCATTGAGCTGCCTCCACCAGTTCAGCCTGCCGCCCCCCTTTATGAAACGTTGCATTGTCAAATACTAGAGTCTGACCTGGCTTCAATGTTGGAATTAAGATAAACTCCAACCACAACTCAAACACTGTCCGATTACAACAACCCTCACCTCAAAGGTAAAGGGAGTTAAGAGTTGTTGATAACACCATGGGGCCATAAAGCTCACCCTGCACTGCC
>NZ_PKGG01000628.1:0-314 GCF_046480465.1 Arthrospira sp. PCC 8006 | reverse complement strand
CGGCGTGCGCTGCGTGGAAGCCGGCGGGCCGCCGGCCGGCACGGGCTGCGGCGGCTATGTTGTGGGCCAGACGGTCAAGCTCCTGAAGGAGCATCACCTGCTGGAAGACACCGACGTCGTCATCTTCGACGTGCTCGGCGACGTGGTTGGCGGCGGTTTTGCCTCGCCGCTCCAGCATGCCGAGCGGGCCCTCATTGTTGCAGCCCACGACTTCGATTCCATCTTCGCGATGAACCGCATCGTGGCCGCCATCAAGGCCAAATCGAAGAACTACGATGTCCGGCTCGGGGGTGTGATCGCCAACCGCTCTCGCG
>NZ_PKGG01000172.1:0-11694 GCF_046480465.1 Arthrospira sp. PCC 8006 | reverse complement strand
CCCACAACCAACCCCCAACTTCGACTGACTCTCTCCCGGCTGATGCTGAGTCATGGTTTAACGATGGATTACAACGATTGGTAAATGGGGATTGGCGCGGTGCGATATTCTCTTGGGAAAAAGCGATCGAATTTAAACCCGATTACCATGAAGCTTGGTCTAACCGAGGGGGGGCGCTGTCTKATTTAGGAGAGTATGAAAAAGCCATATCCTCCTRCGACCAAGCCATAAAATTTAAACCCGATTACCATGMAGCTTGGTCTAACCGAGGGRRGGCGCTGTCTRATTTAGGAGAGTATGAAAAAGCCATATCCTCCTACGACCAAGCCATAAAATTTAAACCCGATWWMCATGMAGCTTGGTCTAACCGAGGGAWKGCGCTGTCTRATTTAGGAGAGTATGAAAAAGCCATATCCTCCTGCGACCAAGCCATAAAATTTAAACCCGATTTCCATGAAGCTTGGTCTAACCGAGGGTTGGCGGCTGCACAATCACGCCGTAATACTGATTTTATTGTACCTGATATCAACTCACCGAGACTCTCAGAAATCCTGCAAAATCCGAGTTTAGAATTACGGGATTATCCAGGAGAAATTGCTAGTTATCAACAGGGTTTAAAACATTGCCCCAAATCCACCCACCCCACCCCCTGGGGATTTTTACATCACCGTATCGGTCAAGGGCGTTATCAGCGAGGTAAATTCGCCACAGCTTCTCACCGCATAACTGATGAATTTGGTCAGCCGCAAACAGCCAGATACTATTATCAACAGGCTGTAGAAAGTTATGAGGAAGCCTTGACCGTTATCACCCCTGATGCTGACCGGGAGTTATATTTAACCATTGTCCTTGATTTAATTTCGGCTTTGTTGAAATTAGGAGAATACCAGTCAGCCAGACAATGGCATCAACAGGGTTTTGCCACTTTACAAACCTGGCTGAATCAAATTTATCATCGACACCATTCCCAACCGGAGAAGGTTAGCCTATCTCCCCCTGTCAACCCAGATGATGATGAAACCCCCCAACTGGTGCCGGGGAATTTCCGGGAATATCAGTCTATCCCCCAGGTGAAACGGCTGAGGGCAAAATTTACTCTATTCTATCGTTTTGCCTTTGACTTTGCCAGCCAAGACCAAAACTGGCATCAAGCCTTGGAAACCGCAGAATTAGAAAAGAATATCCATTTAACTTGGCTGTTATCCACCGCTTCTCAACCCGTTGAGATTAGCCCCAATGTGGCACAAATTCAAACCTTGGTTAACGGGGAAACCGCCCTGATTTATTGGTATTATGGCAATCATTCTTTGATTACCTTTATCCTCACCCGCGACGACCTGACCGCTATCCCTTTATCTGCTGCGGCACAGGAAACACTGGAAACTTTAATCACCCATTGGAATCGGGATTATCAGAATTATAGTCTCAAGAAAACCTCAGATAGTCAGAGTTGGCAGCAACGGTTAAAAACCCATATAGACTCGATGCACACCCTGTTAAATATCCCGGAAATTACGGCTAAATTACCCCCGGAGATTAGCCACTTAATTTTAATTCCCCATCGAGACTTGCACCGTTTCCCTTTGGAAGCCTTATTTCCCCATGATTTGATTATCACTCGTTTACCCAGCGCCGCCTTTGGTTATGGTCATTCTTCCTCGCCGCCAATGAATCCTAACTCAGAAGTTTCTGTCCTGACTGTGGCTTACCCGGACAGTATCGGCGCGAAAAATTTGCCTTTTACGGCAGCGGAAGTGACTGCTATTGAGCAAATTTTGACGGGTTATAATAGCCGCTACCAAACCATCACGGATAAACAAGCCACTGAGGAAACTGTGATATCAGCTTTAACAGAAAATCACCAGATTTTCCACTTTAGCGGTCATGGGGATTACTACCACAAAAAGCCGAGTTTGTCAAGTCTTTTGCTATCGGGTTCAGAGCGTTTAACGGGAGAAAAAATAGCGAGTTTATCCCTGACTTCTTATGGTCTGGTGTATCTAAATGCTTGCGAAACGGGTTTAACTAATATCGAAGCCATTGAGAAGGAATATGTGGGGTTAGCCAGTGCGTTTCTGCGGGGGGGAGTGTCTCAGGTGGTTTCGAGTTTATGGCTGGTTAATGATGAGTCGGCGGCGGTGTTGGCGATTAAGTTTTATCAGGAATACCTAGGGGGTGAAACGGCGGCGGTGGCTTTGCATAAGGCGAAAAATTGGTTACGGTTTGAGGCGACCTGGGGGGAAATTGCCAAGGTTTATCAATGCTGTTTATCACATCCTTCCTTGGCTGATAATAATCGGGGGATTTTATCCAAGGCTTTAGGACGCATTGAAAGACAAGAAAACTCCGAAGTTATGCCGTTTTCTGATGTTTATTATTGGTCGAGTTTGGTGATTTCGGGYTATTGAGGGAAGGGGGAATAACGGGATAGTCGCCTAGGTAGAAACTGACGGGAATTGTTACCCCAAACACCGGATAAATTGACGGATCCAATTAATTATCAAATGGGTCTATACAATTCACGGCTACTGTGCTACAATAGTTGGGCATAAACTAAGTGCTAAATCACTGTCCAAGTCCCCTGTTTCTTTAACCTGGTGTCGGACTGTCACCAATTAATTAGCTATGACTCCTAACGATAAAGTAATTATAACCGCGTTTATTCATGCCTTAGCCCGTTTTAACCGAAAGTTGCCAATAAATGTGTATAATCAATTGGCGATGATTTCTGATGTGGCTAATCATACGAAACAATTAGAGTCGGTGGCGATGAATTATACAGACTTAGCGATATTATATCAGGAGGAGTGCGATCGCCTTTTGTCTGAGGGAAGCGATCGTAAAAAAGGCTATCTCCCCAGCTTTGATAGTGATGATTATAACACAGAATTAAGCAATCTGGCGGAACAAATTTGTCATTCTCCTGACCCGGTAACAGCGTCAAAAAATGCGCTCAATCCTTCTGTGGGCGGCAAAATACAAGGGTTTTTTAGCCAACTATTTAAGTCGTCTCCATCTCTGTAATTTAACTGAATGTACCCCCTGAAAGAAATCACGCTGCAACTGTTTCTGTATGACTTACGGGAAGGGTTAGGACAAACCTCAGAAAGCATAGATTTTAATCGCTATTATTTTTGGCGACGGTTTCATCATGACCTGGAAAAACCCTATAGTAAATTAACGGCCGAAAATCTCGACAAACTGGAAAAATACGCTACGAAAGAAAACCCAGAAATCGATATTGTTTCCTTAGATTATCAGGAGGGGGAACAGCCTTTAATGGGGATAGAATATGTTTTAGCAGCCTCTCAATTGGGGGATAGCTATAGCTTAATCATTGATGCTTATGATAGCGAATATCAGAAAACATCTTTAAAGCAACTGAAAACATATATTCAGGAAAGGATTAATAACACTCCCTCAAGCCTCGGTCAAACTTGGCTATTGTGGGGTCAACTGGATCGTAAATATTCCCCAGAGAAAGTTAATGAAATTGCCGAAAAGAGTTATAAAGAAATCGCCAATAATCAATTGAGTTTCCCAGCCAATCAACTTTTGGGGGGGTATTTATTTGAAATATCTCAGTTTGTTTCGGTGAAGAATTGGGAAAATTTACTGATACTGATTGATAATGAAAAACCGGAAGACCTGCGAAATTATCCCCGGTTAAATGATGAACATAAGTCACTGCTGAAAAAGGACATTCAAAACAGTTTAGGAGAATGCCATTATTTAATTTGGCTATTACCAGCAGAGTGCGACTTAACGGCAATTCAAGAGGAAATTAAGCAAATACAGACCCATTTTCATCGTCTGTTATCCTATCGCCATAAGATTATTTGGGCCTATAGCCAAAGTCGGATTCTGAAACGCCGATTAAAAAAGAATTATCAAACCATTCAAAAATCGGTCTTAACAATTCGCCAACAGCGGAAACAACCGGAAGATTTACAAGAGGCTTTAGAAGAAACCTTAGAAATCTTAGGAAATTATGCGATCGATTTAAGTCAACTGCATTCCCAGTTAAGGACAATTACGATTAATTTAGCCAACTATCGACAAAGGTTAAAAGAATTTGCGAAGGTAGACCCGAATTGTGAGTTAACTACGTTGGCTGAGTTTAGTAAATTGGCGGCGACCAAGTATGAAAGACAGGTAAAAACGGACTATGAGAGTTTAAGTCCGGGGATGATTTTATTAGAAAATCTGATTAAGACGATTGAGGGAATTGTGGAAATTAATCAAGCGAAAAGAGAGGATAGGCTAGAAAGAGCGATCGCTGCTGCTAGTATAGGAGTGGGTACAGCGTCGGCGGCTGCTTCATCAATCGCGAATTATTCGGAGGGTATATTAACGGAAATTGCCTCGTTTGTCCTGTTACGGAATAAGACGGAAGCGCCAACGATTCATCCGGCATCAACGGCGAGTTTGACGTTTGTTATTAGTTGTGTAATTGGGTTAATTTTGGGGTGGTTAACCTGGTGGCGGTTAAATTCAAGACCTGGGTAGGTTGGGTGAAACCCAACATCACTGAGAGATGTTGTTGTTGGGTTCCCATACTCCACCCAACCTACTAAATAGGCTCGGCGCCGGAAATGCGATCGCCCTACTCACTTTCGAGGAATTCGACCTGGGTAGCTGGGTAGGTTGGGTGAAACCCAACATCACTGAGAGATGTTGTTGTTGGGTTCCCATACTCCACCCAACCTACTAAATAGGCTCGGCGCCGGAAATGCGATCGCCCTACTCACTTTCGAGGAATTCGACCTGGGTAGGTTGGGTGAAACCCAACATCACTGAGAGATGTTGTTGTTGGGTTCCCATACTCCACCCAACCTACTAAATAGGCTCGGCGCCGGAAATGCGATCGCCCTACTCACTTTCGAGGAATTCGACCTGGGTAGCTGGGTAGGTTGGGTGAAACCCAACATCACTGAGAGATGTTGTTGTTGGGTTCCCATACTCCACCCAACCTACTAAATAGGCTCGGCGCCGGAAATGCGATCGCCCTACTCACTTTCGAGGAATTCGACCTGGGTAGGTTGGGTGAAACCCAACATCACTGAGAGATGTTGTTGTTGGGTTCCCATACTCCACCCAACCTACTAAATAGGCTCGGCGCCGGAAATGCGATCGCCCTACTCACTTTCGAGGAATTCGACCTGGGTAGGTTGGGTGAAACCCAACATCACTGAGAGATGTTGTTGTTGGGTTCCCATACTCCACCCAACCTACTAAATAGGCTCGGCGCCGGAAATGCGATCGCCCTACTCACTTTCGAGGAATTCGACCTGGGTAGGTTGGGTGAAACCCAACATCACTGAGAGATGTTGTTGTTGGGTTCCCATACTCCACCCAACCTACTAAATAGCAACAGCGAGAGGAGTTTATTGCTCAGATTGAACAGATGGAGCCACAAGAAGTGGTCTACCTCGATGAAGCCGGCATGAATAGTCAGGACTCGGATTACCCTTATGGTTACTGCGAGGAAGGACAACGCTTCSATGYCCTCAAATCCGGGAAGAGTCAGGGCAGGGTGAGCTATATGGCCGCATGGTGTCATCAACAACTCTTAGCTCCCTTTACCTTTGAGGGTTGTTGTAATCGGACAGTGTTTGAGTTGTAGTTGGAGTTTATCTTAATTCCAACATTGAAGCCAGGTCAGACTCTAGTATTTGACAATGCAACGTTTCATAAAGGGGGGCGGCAGGCTGAACTGGTGGAGGCAGCTCAATGCCGTTTACTCTATCTTCGGCCTTATTCGCCAGACCTCAACAAGATAGAGAAATATTGGTCGTGGTTGAAAGCCCGCATTCGCCATTGCACGTGAGCAGTTTGATTCTCTCGATGATGCCATGGATTCTGTTCTCAAGGCTGCGTCCTAACCGTATTGACTAGTGCTATAGCAAAATGCTCTTACCGTGAACCATGATTACCTATTGTCCAAAATTCGATGTCCAAGCAGCCTGAAGAAAGACCTGAAACAATGGTTGAAAGCGGGTGTGCTAGACAATGGCGTATTCGAGGATACGGAAGCAGGGACACCACAAGGAGGGGTAATAAGTCCAATACTCGCCAATATCGCACTGGATGGGATGGCTAGGTTAGTAGAAATAATGTATCCACAAGGAACTAATAATAAACCTTTTGCAAGGTTAGTAATATACGCCGATAATTTTGTAGTCATATCCAAAGACCTAAGAATCATTGAACAGTGCAAAACTGCAATTTCCGAATGGTTAAAACCGGTGGGGCTAGAAATCAAACCTGAAAAGACAAGAGTGTGTCATACACTAAAACCCATACAATATGAAGGTAAAACAGAAGAACAAGGATTTGATTTCCTAGGTTTCAACATCAGGCAATACCCGGCAGGAAGACATAAAGCTGGCAAGATAAACCAAAACGCAGTCAAAGAGTTCCTGACTCACATCAAACCCAGCAAGAAAGCAGTTAAAGCCCACACAGAAGTGATAAAGGGTGTAATCAAACGACATAAAACCGCACCCAAATCAACCCTGATAAGTAAGCTAAACCCAATCATAAGAGGGTGGACAAATTATTATTCAGGGGTCGTCTCAACCGAGACCTTCAATAAGCTAGACTACACAATCTGGCTAATGTTACGGGCATGGACAGATTCAAGATGCGGAAAGGCAAGTCACGATAAACTGAGGAAATACTTTAGACCGGGAACGGTCAAACTCAGTAACGGGAAAGAAAGGCATGAAACTTGGTTATTCAAAGCCGAGGATGGATTAACACTATGGAAACACAGTTACACTCCGATTGTCAGACACACCCTAATTCGCCCTGACGCAACACCATACGACGGAAACTGGACTTACTGGGCAACCAGGAAAGGACAAGCAATTGACACACCGACAAGGGTAGCCAAACTACTCAAAAAGCAAAAAGGCAGGTGTACCTGGTGCGGGCAATACTTTACCCCATCAGACCTAGTTGAAGTAGACCACATACATCCCAGAAGCCAAGGCGGAAAGGATGAATACAAGAACCTTCAACTGTTACACCGCCACACCCGCGATGATAAAACAGCCCTCGATGAGGAGCGAATGCTGTACTCTTAACAAAGAGACAATCGGACTAGGAGCCGTGTGAAGGGAAACTTTCAAGCACGGTTCTGAATGGGAGGGGTAGGCTGTGAAGTTTATCTCGACCCCTAATCATGGTAAATATTGAAGTGTTATGGTTGACTCATGCGAGGAAATTAGGGGGGTTATTTATAGCAATAGTCAATACGGTTAGGACGCAGCCTTGAGAACAGAATCCATGGCATCATCGAGAGAATCAAACTGCTCACGTGCAATGGCGAATGCGGGCTTTCAACCACGACCAACATTTCTCTATCTTGTTGAGGTCTGGCGAATAAGGCGGAAGATAGAGTAAACGGCATTGAGCTGCCTCCACCAGTTCAGCCTGCCGCCCCCCTTTATGAAACGTTGCATTGTCCAATACTAGAGTCTGACCTGGCTTCAATGTTGGAATTATATATTTTAAATAACCTCGTGATTGTTAAGGATAAAGAATCAGTTAAAATTGAGTTTCTTACTTGATGATTAGTTCTCTGGGTAATTTATTGAAAGAAAGCCGCTCATTTTCGACATCAACATAGATGGTATTTCCATCATTAAACTCTCCCCGAAGAATGCCTTTGGCAATTTGTGTTTCTAGTTCCTGTTGAATAGCTCGTTTGAGGGGACGGGCTCCATAAACGGGGTCAAAACCGACATCAGCTAGGTAGTCCAGGGCGCTCTCAGACAATTTTAAGGACATTTTATGCTGCTCTAGGCGCTGAGAAAGATTGCCTAATTGTAGGAGGACAATTTCGCGCAATTGGTGGGGTTTGAGAGAGTGGAAAATAATAATTTCATCAATGCGATTAAGAAACTCTGGACGAAAAGCCGATCGCATAGAATCCATAACCCGGTGACGCATTTCCTCATAGCGAGAATCATCGCCAGCAATATCCAAAATATACTGCGACCCAATGTTACTGGTCATAATAATGATAGTATTTTTGAAATCGACAGTACGACCTTGAGAATCGGTAACTCGACCATCATCAAGGATCTGAAGCATGACATTAAAGACATCAGGATGAGCCTTTTCTATCTCATCAAAGAGAATAACAGCATAGGGACGGCGGCGGATAGCCTCAGTGAGTTGTCCTCCGTCGTCATAACCGACATATCCGGGAGGGGCTCCCAAAAGGCGGGAAACGGAATGTTTCTCCATGTATTCAGACATATCAATACGAACGATCGCCTCTTCGGTGTCAAATAGGTAGGAGGCTAAAGCCTTAGCTAGTTCAGTTTTACCGACTCCCGTTGGTCCGAGGAAGATAAAACTAGCGACGGGTCGGTTAGGGTCTGACAGACCAGCGCGCGATCGCTGAATAGAGTCAGCGACGGCTGTTACAGCTTCATCCTGTCCCACTACCCGTTGATGTAACTCATCTTCTAAATGCAGTAATTTCTCCTTCTCAGATTCGACTAATTTACTAATAGGAATCCCCGTCCACTTAGAGATAATTTCAGCAATATCAGACTCGGTTACTTCTTCCCGGAGGAGAGTTTTCCCTCCGGTTTGAGTATCTTGTAATTGTGACTCAGCTTGATGGAGTTGTTTTTTGAGAGCTTCCATGGTCCCATATTTCAACTCAGCAGCGCGGTTGAGATCATAATTACGTTCCGCTTGTTGAATTTCAATGTTAACCCGATCAATCTCTTCTTTGAGGGACTGAATATGGGTAATTGTATTTTTTTCCGACTCCCACTGAGCGCTGAGGGTGCGTTGTTCTTCCTTCAGGTTGGCTAAGTCTTTTTCCAGTCGTTCTAACCTTTCTTGGGAGGCGGTATCACTCTCTTTTTGCAAAGACAGTCTTTCCATTTCTAATTGGAGGATTTTCCGGTCGATTTCGTCTAGTTCCTCCGGCTTAGAAGTGATTTCCATTTTCAACTTAGCAGCGGCTTCGTCTACCAAGTCGATCGCCTTATCAGGAAGGAAGCGATCGCTAATATAGCGAGTAGACAGAGTAGCCGCCGCCACCAAAGAACTATCAGAAATCTTCACCCCATGATGAACCTCATAGCGTTCTTTCAAGCCTCGTAAAATCGAGATCGTATCAACCACATTAGGCTGATCAACATAAACCTGCTGAAAACGCCGCTCTAAGGCTGCATCTTTCTCAATATACTTACGATATTCATCTAAAGTAGTCGCACCGATACAGCGCAACTCACCCCGTGCTAACATAGGTTTCAGGAGGTTTCCCGCATCCATAGCTCCTTGGGTAGCTCCCGCACCAACAACGGTGTGAATCTCATCAATAAATAGGATTATTTTACCTTCAGAGTCGGTGACTTCTTTAAGAACTGCTTTCAAGCGTTCTTCAAATTCTCCCCGAAACTTAGCACCAGCAATAAGTGCGCCCATATCTAGTGCTATTAGTTTTCTTTCTTGGAGAGATTGAGGCACATCTCCCGCGATAATACGTTGAGCCAATCCTTCTGCGATCGCCGTTTTTCCAACTCCTGGTTCCCCAATTAAAACCGGATTATTTTTAGTCCGCCGACTCAAAATTTGAATAGTACGGCGGATTTCTTCATCCCGACCAATTACCGGGTCTAATTTCCCCATACGCGCCGCTTCAGTTAAATCGCGTCCATATTTCTCCAAGGCTTCATATTTGCCTTCCGGGTTCTGATCTGTCACAGTTTGATTTCCTCGAATTTGGGTAATAATTTGTTGAAGTTTCGCTTCATCTAGTCGAAATTCTTGATAGAGAGTTTTACCAAATCTAGCATCTTTAGCGTAAGCCAATAACAGATGTTCAACGGATATATATTCATCTCCATATTGTTGGCGGTAGGCTTCAGCGTTGTCTAACAGCGTATCTAAAGTGCGACCTAAATATACGTTGGTGCTGTTTCCTTTAATTTTCGGTTGACGATTAATAAAGTTTTCCGTACTTTCCCGGACCTTAGCTACTGATATTCCCGCTTTATTAAATAAACTATTGGCGAGTCCATCTTGCTCTAGCAAGGCTTTCATCAAATGCTCAGTTTCGATTTGTTGTTGTTGAGCCTGTTTGACTATATCGGGAGTTTGTGCTAAGGCTTGCCATGCTTTTTCTGTAAATTTACTCGGATCTGTGGGTTGCATAATTTCTAACCTCCTATACTGATTTTATCTCATAATTGACTGCTATTAACCATGGGGGACCTTTGGCGGAAGATTTTGATAAGAATGCCATCATTTTCTCAAGGTTTTAGTCTGTCCGACTATTTATAGACTTTAGCTTAATTGACTAGGGGCATTAGTTCTCTATTCCTAACCTTCGGGGTACGGATCACCGAAGTGATCAGCAGAGCTATGGTGGCTACAAATACTGACCAGAGACGTGGACTGGTAGCCAAACTACAAAGGTTGAGCCTACTCCTTCACGACTTTTTACATAAATGCCGCCGCCTAAAATCTCACAAAGTCGTTGGCTGATGGCGAGTCCTAAACCCGTGCCACCAAATCGTTTAGTTGTGGAAGCGTCAGCTTGGATAAAGGCTTTAAAAATGTGTTGAACTTGTTCTTGATTCATGCCAATTCCTGTGTCTTTGACTTGAAAAACCAAATACTGAGTTTTAGCACTGGCAAATCTTTCAGCATTGGAGGTGTCTTTTTTCCACTCATTGGGAATTTTGGTAACTCGCTGAACTTGCAGGGTAATGGTTCCTTTATCGGTAAATTTGGAAGCATTACTCAATAGGTTTAATAGCACTTGTCTAACTTTGGGTAGGTCGGCATACATGGTGCCGAGGTCTTTGGCTGTTTTGACTTTGAGAGCGTTCTGATTTTTTTCGGTTAGGGGGGTGGCGGTGGCTACCACATCATCAATTAATTGTTGCACGGCAAAATCTTCGAGATACAGGGTGACATGACCGGCTTCGATTTTGGAGATGTCGAGAATATCACTAATCATGTCTAAGAGGTGTTTTCCTGCGGTTTGAATCCTCTCTAAATCGGGTAAAAAATCATCGTAGCCTAAATCTTTTGATTCTTCGTGAAGCATTTCACTATAGCCAATAATGGCGTTTAGGGGGGTGCGAAGTTCATGGCTCATGTTGGCTAAAAATACACTTTTTGAACGGTTGGCTGCTTCGGCGGCAATTTTGGCTTTTTGGAGTTCTTCGGTATATTGTGCGACTCGTTTAATTAGTTGGTTAAGGGTGGTTGTGAGTTTGCCGATTTCTGTGTTTTGGTCTTCGGTTAGGGGAATTCTTAGGGCAAAATCGGAATCTTCTCCTACTTGATCGGCAATGCTAATCATTTGTTCAATGGGATCGGCGATCGCTTGACCTGTATATTTGGCTAGTAACCAACCTAAAACTATAGCGGTTAATAAACTTATTAATATAATGTTACGAGCGATACTTTGTCCGGTTTGTAATTCAACTAAGGCTAAGTCGGCGCGATCGCGAAAATTGACCGCTAACTGCAATGCTTCCCCAGATAAATTATAGAGGTTAGTGGCAGCCGGGCTGTTGTTGAAGTTGTTTAATGACTGTTGGAGGATTTGTTGATTTTCTGGGCTGTTGTTCCCGGTTTCTGTTGCTTGAAATATCCGGTTGATTTCCTCTGTATAGATGSCGATCGCACTGCTATAATCCTGCCCAA
>NZ_PKGG01000533.1:0-537 GCF_046480465.1 Arthrospira sp. PCC 8006 | reverse complement strand
GGTTCGCCTGGCAGCCCTGGGGTGTTTGACCCCGAGGCTGTCATGCACGCCCGCGATGCCAAGCGCATCGACGATTTTATCCTGTATGGCATTGCCGCAGCCGACGAGGCGCTCGCCCATTCCGGCTGGCAGCCCGCCGATGAGGCCGCGCGCGAACGCGCCGGTGTGCTGATCGGATCGGGCATTGGCGGCCTGCAGACGATTTACGACGCCTCGATCACGCTGGTGGAGAAGGGGCCGCGCAAGCTCTCTCCCTTCGTGATCCCGGCCATGCTGATCAATCTGGCGTCCGGCCAGGTGTCGATCCGCCACGGGCTGAAAGGTCCGAACCATTCGGTCGTCACGGCCTGCTCCACCGGCGCGCATGCCATCGGTGATGCGGCCCGTCTGATCGCCTATGGCGATGCGGACGTGATGGTGGCTGGCGGCACGGAAAGCGCGGTGACGCGCCTCGGCTTTGGCGGCTTCTGCGCCATCCGGGCCATGTCCACCGGATTTAACGACAATCCCAAGGCCGGCTCGCGCCCCTATGACAAG
>NZ_PKGG01000319.1:0-4361 GCF_046480465.1 Arthrospira sp. PCC 8006 | reverse complement strand
GAGGGTATAAAAGAAGCCTTGTATACTCCATTGCCAGACGGTAGCAGCCCGGTAGGACATAAGGATTTTAAAGACCGATATTACAGGTTAAGACAAGTAGCGGAACGGGCTGGATGCAAAAAAGCACTGGACAAGCTAGAAAAAATTGACCCAACCCAAACAGTATTTACGGAATCTCAAAGTGTAGATTTAGATACCTTGCTAGGCTTGTTAGACAAAGAGCGTAACACTGATTATCGTTCTGTCAAAGACAATAATGCTCGTGATGGTTGGTGTTGGGTGTCAGCAATGTGTACTTTATATGGGTTAAGACCGTCTGAAGTAGCAGCAGGTCAAAATTTAACTAAGCCAGTTAAGATTGATGGCATTACCTTCCCAGCCATATCTGACCCTACCAACATTGAGTTAGTGTTAGTGATTGGAGAATTTACCTATTTTGGGGGTTCTACCAAAACGGGTTGGAGGTTAGCTATTCCAATGAGTAAAGACAAAACTCTGATTAACCGCCTAGGGATTCATAACGTCTACTTACCTGTTACTAAGTCCAAAGACCCTAGCAAGTTTAACGATAATCACCGCGCCTGGTTATCACAACATAACTGGGGATTTACTCAAGCTTATGCTTTCCGTCATCTTGGTAACCAACTAGGGGAAATGAACGGGATACCACAGGAAATCAGAGCGCGTTCGTTTGGTCACTCGGTGTCAGTTAATGATGGCAAGTACAAAAAACGTCGCAACCTTGCCACAGAGTTAGGTATCCTGACGCAACATCAAAGGCAACCATTACCGCTAGAGATGGCAAAACAAACACTACTCAATCATGGTATTAACCCAGAATCGCCAGAGATGAAAGCAGGACTTAGATTAATCTATCAGTTAGACGATTAACCTCCAATAAACCCACAACACAATACCCTCTAGGCTAAATACCTAGGGGGTTTCATTTTGCACTAACTCCTAATAATGCGATCGCTTTTGAGTGCACTAAAGTAACGGTAGAATAGGGGTTATAGGCTTTATAGCGGGTTCAAATCCCACCATCTCCGTTTAACTTAAACCCTTATCATTATTGCGATAGGAGGAAATTAACTAACCCGATAGTCGTACCGTTACATTCAATATGCACTCCATTCAGTCTTAGCACACGGGACGATTAGTGCATATCCCTTAGTAACAAATCTTAATTATTGACGGGTTAATCAATAAGCACAACTTAATCAATCTGTCAAATGCCTACTATCTCCCCCTAACCAAACACCGATAGGGTAACTCCCTTGTGATACCCGTCAATGGCAAGCCTATCGGTTCGTTCCTCACCATTGACTGCTATCACATCGGTCGTTTCCCCAATAGTGCTTGTTTCGGTTAGGGGGAGGGTATGGGTTCAATTTTGCAGGGTATTACCTAAAGCTACCAGTGCTAACCATAGAAATGTATGAGTGCGATCGCAGTGGGATTTATCTATGGCTCAAAGTCAACATGATAGCTGTAGGTAGCCGTAGGGGGAACCCACTAGGTTATCAATGTACAACGATACCCCTATCAATGTACAAAGATATCAGACCGCCTACCTGGTTCCCTGTGGTAGTCAGGTAATTAGTGAAATATTGGGGAGCCTACTCACTACCAACAAAATGCGATCGCAAAACCTGAACTATCTCCTACCGGAATCAACCCGATACCCCTAAACAACTTTTCAACTGGTGACTTGTTTCGTTATCTCTCGCTGATACCTACATAATCCTAGGGAATTGCTTTACCATCGAAACCGATACCCACATAATCCTCAGCAAGTCTCCAATTTATAGGGGTAATCATCATGTTCAGAACTCAGTACCCCTAATAGACGGGTTAAGGTTTTGGTTTAGGGTGTTTATTGTGGGTAAATTAGGGGTGGGTTCATATAAACTTCCAATAGACTGTTGCAATAGACTGTTGCAATCCCAGACTGTTGCAATAGACTATTAATCAAAAAATATGCAAGCACCCCCTACAGTCAGAAACCATAGGGGGTCATTTAAGTTATTGGGGTAGCTGTTATCTGTTAGGGTTTAGGGTTTTCTCCAACCATCATCATCAATATCATCTCTGTTAATTGGAAGATGGGGTGATTGTTTTTTATCTTCTAACTGTTTTTTACAAACTGTTGATGKCATAAAATCATTAACATATCTAATCAAATAATTTAGGCTATTTTGGATACCGTCTAACCTACTCTCAATMATTAGGTTTCCTGTATGCGTAATGAACGTACTGAGAATAATCGCGACAATAATTAACCCTAATTCAACTATTACCAAGTTCATTTATATTAATTTCCAAAAATGAAGTGTAAACCATTTAATCCGTTCTAATGGAGAAAATGAAGCATAAAAATTGCTGTACGGCGGTGATTCAATTATTTGATATTCATTAAGCCATATAGTCTCTTTTTTAACTAGCATAGCTTGCTTAATATCATTGTAGGCATAGAATTTTAACCACCCTGCCATTTTCCAGTACACGGGTACACTGTCAGCGTCAAATAATATTCTAACAAATTTACTACCAGAAACATCAGGCAATTCTTTAGTACCGTGTAACGTATTATCATCCTCTATCCTAAAATTAAGTTCATAAACCTTAAACCAGTTACTCTCTGATATATTAAGTGCATTAGGCATTATCTGTTAATTTATTGTTGTAAGTGATAAGTCATTTTAGTTCTCTATTACAGTTTTGTTAAGGCTAAACACTCTGACTCTGAAAGTGCTTTAGGGTAATAGCGGAAATCTTTACATATACCAGTTTCAATAACACCATTAGTTCTTCTAAGTATTCTAATTTGAGAGATAGTCTCATAAGATGTTACTGTATTAGTCTCATCAACCACTTTATCACCGTTAATAAATAATCGTTGCCGCCCTTGCTCCAGAACAGATAATATCTTAAATGATGGTGCGTCTAATCTAGTTATTAAGGGTGATGAATAAGTCAACATACCCCCAGGCACAGTTCTAGTATCTATGCCGAAACCTTCTGAATCGTCGCCGTGAAATATCAAGTTAGTATTATCTGAATTAGTGCCTAAAATAGCACCAACTCCTGTCAGTTTGTTTGGTGTATATTCTATATAAAAACTACTCTCGTTTGGGTTAAACTCATTCCCCAAAAACCTAATCACACTATCAGGAATAAAGGTTGAGGCTTGTGTGGGTGTGTATGAGGATGGGGTTGTACCTGCTTCGAGTTGTGCGCCCCAGAGAGCAACGCCCTCGCCAATAGGAACAATAGAAACAAAGGTATCTACGCGTGTTGTACAACCAAAATCTATAAGATTATTTACAATGGATGATGGTGTTGTGAACGTCATTTTAATTCTATAATATCCACCGATAGCTTCCATAGAAGCAACTGTTCCTGGTGCCTGACGAGAAACCAACCCAGTATAAAGGTCATATACAGAAAATGCGTCATTAGTCAAATCACGTATATAAGCGTAGCGGGTTGTTATTTTTTTAACAAATATAGAGGCGGTATATGTTGTGTTTACCGCCATTGATAGAAACGCTCTTACCCTATGTTCGCTTGATGTGGCTAAATTAGAAAAGACGCTATCAGCCGTAGTCGTACCGTCGGGCGCAACCGTTGTATTTGCCGTAACCGTTAAATTTGCCTTTCCCCATACCGCGTTATCAAGCTCCTCACTCCACGTAAGCAAATTAGTCCGCTGCTCCTCAATCAGCAGCCCCAGCGATTCACCCGTAGCAGGGTCAAATGTGTATCTAGGCTTATTCACTGTGGCTGTACGAATTTTACCCGTAGCGTCTACATACGTTGCCGTAGATGCTCCTGTAACGGTGTAAGTGTCTGTTACAGGTTCTGTTATCCATTCTTCACCGTTGTAGCGTGTGTTGGATTTACCAAACTGAGTTGAAAGGGTAGGTTCTATAGAGATGTGAGGTTCAACGTTATACGTATTTGAGTCAATAACTGCTTGTATCCGTTCATTAGTTAAATACAGATTAACTTCACCTTCTGGCAAGTCATCGGTTGATTGCCCAAACTTACTAGAGTAAATGTTGAAATTAGTCATAACTGCCTCTATATTGAGTACTTAATTAAATGGCTAATAACTTAATACTAGCCATTCATTTGATGATTACATATCGATATATTCGATAATTGTAACGCTGATATTAGCGCTAGATTCTGCTATCGCCTGTAACTTAGTTCTACCCCACGTTATTGAGATGGTATCACCTGGCTTAACCGAAAATGCAGCGTCTGAYACGCTATCACCTGTAGGGTCAAATATTAGATRTACATTGGTATTTGACCGATTCTTTACAAACACCGTTCTACCGTTACTGGTAGCA
>NZ_PKGG01000346.1:0-3490 GCF_046480465.1 Arthrospira sp. PCC 8006 | reverse complement strand
GTCGGAGTGCGACGTATCGCCAGGCGCCAGCGCGTTTGCGTAGCAACTATCACGTAGTGGAGAGCAGCTAAAATGGAATGGTAAATTACCCCCAGAGTTGGCGATCGCGTAGCCTCTCGGAAGTGCGACCTATCGCCTACCCTCTCGGAAGTGCGACCTATCGCCTACCCTTACAGAAGTGCGATCGCGTAGCCTCGGAGTGCGACGTATCGCCTAGCCTCGGAGTGCGACGTATCGCCTAGGGTCTCAGAAGTGCGATCGCATCTTACCAGAAAGCGATCGCATAGTGGAAAGTGGCTAAAATGGATGATTGAAATAACCCAGAGGACAACCCCCATGACCACCAATGCTGACGATGTTTGGAGGCTGCTAGGAGAACTCATAGAAGCCCAAAAGGAAACTGAACGACTCCTCAAAGAACAATCCCAAGAAAGCGATCGCCGCTTCCGGGAACAATCCCAAGAAAGCGATCGCCGCTTCCGGGAACAATCCCAAGAAAGCGATCGCCGCTTCCGGGAAACCGAACGAATCATCAAACAACAGAATGAAAAACTCAACCAGGAATTAGGCAAATTGGGAAACCGTCTCGGAGAATTTGTCGAATGGCAGGTACGCCCCGCCGCCGTCCAACTATTTCAACAAAGGGGAATTGCTGTCAATGAATTTCACGGCGACCTCTCGGTTAAACGCTTTGGAGAAGCCCTAGAAATTGATTTGCTCGTCGTCAACACCGACCAAGCCATATTAGTGGAAGTCAAAAGTAAACTCAGCCAAACCGACATCGACGAACACCTGGAAAGACTCGAAAAATTCAAGCGGTTAATGCCCGCTTATCGTGATTTTAAGGCCATGGGAGCCGTCGCCGGAATGGTCGTCCCCGAAGAAGTCGCCCGCTATGGCTACCGTCGCGGCTTATTTGTGTTGGCACAGTCAGGAGATAGCGTCGTGATTTTAAATGATGATAAATTCCGTCCCCGCCAATGGTAAATTACCCCCAGAGTTGGCGATCGCGTAGCGTGCCCGTAGCACCTATCGCTTAGAGTCTCAGAAGTGCGTTCGCGCAGCGTGCCCTTTCAGAAGTGCGATCGCCTATCGCCTCGCCAGTGCGATCGCCTACCCTTTCAGAAGTGCGATCGCATTCCTGATTATACAGGCAAGATGCCTGGGCTACACTATGAGCGATCGCGAAGCACGTCTCGCCGGAGATCCGGTTTGCCGTAATCAAGTGTTCGGTTATCAGTGATTGACTAATTTTAATTTTTATGATATATGATGGGCGAAGTGGCAGGGGGAAATATCTGGTGCGTTCGCGCAGCGTGCCCGCCAGAAGTATCGCCTACATTCTCGGAAGTGCGTTCGCGTAGCCTCGGAGTGCGACGTATCGCCTAGCCTCTCGGAAGTGCGTTCGCGCAGCGTGCCCGCCAGAAGTATCGCCTAGCCTCTCGGAAGTGCGTTCGCCTACATTCTCGGAAGTGCGTTCGCGTAGCCTCNGGAGTGCGACGTATCGCGCAGCGTGCCCGCCAGAAGTATCGCCTAGCCTCTGGGAAGTGCGACCTATCGCCTACTCTCTGGGAAGTGCGATCGCGTACTCTCTGGGAAGTGCGACCTATCGCCTACCCTTTCGGAAGTGCGACCTATCGCGCCCCCGATTATACAGGCAAGATGCCCAAAATAGAAGCGATCGCGCAGCGTGTGTGTACATATCGCATTTCCGAAGCATTGGGTTCAATTCCCCATTTCCAATTGACCCAGGGCGATCAAACTTTCCAGATCCTCTAAAGCATCCGAAAGATAGGCTCCGATAACCGATCGCACCGAATTTAACATCTCTTCATCCGCCCCCCCCAACATCCGGCTAATATCAGCCAGATCTTGAGAACGGCTCGCTTGCAACTTCATCAACACCAAATACGGCAATGCAATGACCGGCAACCCATCCGGGGAAAAATTGGGATAAGCGATCGCATCGGCAACCCATGCTTGCTCGAATTCAAGCACGTCTAGAATCGTTCCATCCGATAACCGCCAGGTACTCCCGCCAATATTTAAGGCTTCCACCCTTTGACTTCCCGCCTGTTCTAATTCTTCATAAATCCGGTCAGAATTTTCTGCCCAAATTAAAATATCTAAATCATCTGTCATGCGTTCGGGCATATAAAGCCGGGTGGCAATTCCCCCCACGATAACAAAAGGCGTTTGAATAATTGTTCTGAGATCGGTCACGGGATGATTCCAAGTTCGCGATTGGAGAAATGCTAGACTGCTACCCCGGCCCGGACGGCATCGACGCCAAGCCATTTCGAGATAAACTTTTCTTCGACTTGCCGGCATTGCCAAATTGGACATGAGCGATCGCCTTTCCCACTTCAACTGCTCTCCAGTTTAACGCGATCGCTCCCCCGATCCGATGCCTTAACCACAAATGGAGCGATCGCGCTTCTGTTGAGACAGCTTCACCCGCCGAATCACGTCAAACACCCTCCGCGTCGTGTCCGAGCCCCTGAATGCGATCGAAACAAGGGGTGTCGTCAGCAATTCCGATGGGGACATGAGAGCTGGGGTTTAACAGGGTGGGTGCGATCGCACTCTCGATTATACAGACAAGATGCTCAAATCTGAAGTAGACATGACCTTGCATTCATACACCATTTCTCAAATCTAGAACCCATCTTTCGCCGCTTCTGGAAACAATCCCAAGCAAGCGATTCTCATGTCGAGACGCTGCGCGATCGCCTCATCCAACCTCCCAGACCGTTTCAACTGATTCGCCTGTCTCAGCAACTCACCCGCACTCATTCCCTCACCACTCCTCATAACTAGCTGACCAACACATCCACCCCCTGACATATCCCAGCATTATACCCTATCACCAGACTGACGCAACTTGACAAACATCTACCGAGCGATTCTCAGAAGTGCGTTCGCGTAGCGTGTGCGTAGCACGTATCGCCTACATTCTCAGAAGTGCGATCGCCTACATTCTCGGAATTGCGATCGCATCTTACCAGAAAGCGATCGCATAGTGGAAAGTGGCTAAAATGGATGATTGAAATAACCCAGAGGACAACCCCCATGACCACCAATGCTGACGATGTTTGGAGGCTGCTGGCGGAATTGGCAGAAGCCCAGAAAGAAACCGAACGCCAATTTCAAGAAACCCGGCAACTCCTCCAGGAACAATCCCAAGAAAGCGATCGCCGCTTCCGGGAACAGTCCCAAGAAAGCGATCGCCGCTTCCGGGAACAATCCCAAGAAAGCGATCGCCGCTTCCGGGAAACCGAACGAATCATCAAACAACAGAATGAAAAACTCAACCAGGAATTAGGCAAATTGGGAAACCGTCTCGGAGAATTTGTCGAATGGCAGGTACGCCCCGCCGCCGTCCAACTATTTCAACAAAGGGGACTTGCTGTCAATGAATTTCACGGCGACCTCTCGGTTAAACGCTTTGGAGAAGCCCTAGAAATTGATTTGATAGTCGTCAACAGCG
>NZ_PKGG01000065.1:0-24918 GCF_046480465.1 Arthrospira sp. PCC 8006 | reverse complement strand
TCTGCTGTCAATTCTCAATTCCCCAGGACCATATGACAATAATACCGATTTAAGTTTTTCGTTCTAAGGTAGCTTCCATGATGCTGGAGAGATTGAGATGATGACCGGCCATCATGCCACTAGAATAATAGTATCGATTATTGTCAAAGCGGCGGAAACTTTCCCAGCCACTGCGTCGCTGGCGTTCATCCCCAAGTACCCAAAAGCGCTGGACAATTAGGGAGGGACTGATTAAGCCTTCGCCTTCGACCTTACCGAAGGTGCTATGCTGCATTAAAAAGGTGTACTGACGTTCGTTGTTGTCGAGTCGTCCTCGATACTGCAAAATGATGTCATCACGATCGCTTCCTGGAAACACCAACTTAGTCACCAGACTGAACCACTGACTCTGATGCCATGCAACTAATGTTTTACCACGAACGCTGATAGGCGCTTGATTACGATCTAGCCAGGTTCCTTCCACCAGCCACTGACCAGGTTCCATTAAAAAAGTGTGAGCCACAGCACTAATTTGTTACTTAGTGGTCGGGAAACTGTTGAGCAGATGCCATTTTGCACCAACTGGGGTTATTATAGCCCAATCATGCGATGAGGGTGAAAAATATTCCCTAACAGGACAGATTGACGAGCGCCTGTAACTTCGGGTAGATTACCAGGAATGCCGAGGGTGCGCCAATAGGCGAGGACAGCAAAAGCGATCGCTTCTTTAAAATCAGGATCAACTCCAGCATCGGCGGTGGTGATAATAGGGATAGGGTGTAAAAGCTGTTCTAGGCGGGTTCGGAGATAGCGATTATGGCATCCGCCGCCACATAGGAGGACTTGATCGGGTAATTGGGGCAAAAAATGGCGATAGCTGTGGGTAATGGAAACAGCAGTAAGTTCTGTTAAGGTGGCGAGAATATCGGCTGGGGAAAGATTATAGACTTGAGTCTGGTGTAAGTATTTTTGGAGATATTCAGTTCCGAACAATTCCCGTCCGGTGGACTTAGGCGGCGGAGTCTGAAAAAAGGGGTCTTCCATCAGCTTTTGGACTAATGGAGTGCAGGGAGTACCACGATGGGACCATGCGCCGTCTATATCATAACTTTGGCGACCATCAGATAGATATGCGACGGCCAAATCTAGTAAAGCATTACCAGGTCCAGTATCCCATCCCCGCACCGGATGTGATCCGGTCATATTTGCGGGAGGTAAAACGGTAACATTGCCAATACCGCCGATATTTTGAATACAGCGATAGAGGTGAGGGTGACGGAGGAGGTAAGCATCGACAGCGGGAACAAGGGGCGCGCCTTCTCCTTGGGCGGCGATATCAGAGAGGCGAAAATTACCAACGGTAGTGATACCGGTTTGATGAGCGATCGCCTCTGGTCGCCCTAGTTGTACACTATAGCCCAAAGGAATGGTGGCATCGGGGTGGGGGGGTCGGTGATAAACGGTTTGACCGTGGGAACCAATTAACTCAGCCGGTGGTGATTGTTGTTGGATATTCAAAGCCGCCCGAGAAAATTCGACAGCGATCGCATCATCACAACTGGCTAAATCAGCCACAGAAATGGATGCACCCCCACACAGGGCTAAAATTTGCGATCGCAGTTGAGGGGGATAGGGATAAGTAGCCTTAGCGAGACATTGCACTTGTAGATCAGTAGTTGATCCTTTCAGACGTACTGAAACCGCATCAATACCATCGACAGAAGTACCGCTGATCAGACCAATAACAATAGTCATGGAAGCCTAATTAATCGTCCTCATTGATCAACACCACAATGACGGTGATATTATCTTTACCTTCCCTGTCAATAGCCGCATCAACCAAAGCCTGAGTCGCCGCCTCACAGGCGCGAATAGATTTAAGCTGATTAGCAATGATAGAATCTGGTAACTCCTCGGTCAGGCCATCGCTGCATAATAATAGGCGATCGCCCGCTTGAATTTCCATGGGAAAAATATCAATTTGAGATAAATCTTCCCGTCCCAAACACTGAGACAAAACGTGCCGCCAGGGATGTACCCGCGCATCATCAGGGGATATAGCCTTACGTTTAACCGCTTGCGCCACCCAAGTTTGGTCTTCCGAAATTTGAGTTAACGTATGTCCCCGTAGGCGATAGAGGCGGGAGTCTCCCACATTAGCACACCAGGACTGCCCGTCACGAAACAAAGCCACCACTGCTGTCGTCCCCATATCAGAACGTTCAGGATGGGAGATTTGGTCATCAAGGATAGCGCGGTTAGCAGCTATAAAGGCTTCCTTGAGTAATACCTGGGAAGGATCGGAAGAATCCCAATGAGCATTAAGATGTTCTGTGATAGTTTTAGTGGCAATTTGACTAGCCTCTTGACCCCCAGCATGACCACCCATACCATCAGCGACGATAAAAAACCGTCCTTCCTGGTCTATGTAATAGGCATCTTGGTTGACAGTGCGGACTTTTCCCGTATCAGTCAAACCCGCGAAATAGCGTTTCATAAATCCTCCTCCGTGCAGACTAGCATCAAATCGGTACTCTGATTAGTGAGGGGGGGAAACTGAGAGTGATTTCTATATTCCATAGGATACCAGCGAGTTGAGTTAACAGCAGTAGCATCTTTGACGGGACGCTTGGACTGAGCTAAAATTCCTTTAATAATATCAGTTTTTTTAGCTAGAAAAATTTTAATATCTTGAGTCCCATTTTTTAGATGACATAGTTACCATAGGATTTACAGGTGGTTTTTTGGCATGAATAACCTAGGTTTAATTTGACCTTTTTATTGGGTCAAGTTATCTGAGAAAATATGAAAAGCAGGTACTTTCACCCCGGCACTTTTTTAGCCCTCTTCACCTATTCAACTGTTGAGTTGGACGGCTTATGACACAGCGATCGCATTGGTTAAGTGATAGCCGATTAGCCGATGACAGGATACCATGGTTGAGGTTGGGCTTGGGTGTCATCCCGAGGAAGCCACGTCGCCCATTCCACAACCCCTGATATCTGATACCTAAAGCATTCTATCAAAGCGATTGATTTGTCTAATCAGCCGTATCAAAACAACTGCCATCAGCAAAGCCAAAAAGGCAATCACAAGGGCTAACCACACTTTATCACTAATAAACAGTAGTGTTGCCGATAAAGTAAATGCCCCCACTAACAAAGCGTAGTTAGTCCCCATTTGCACGTTGCCGACCCGGCGCAGGAGGCGATCGGTTTCCGTCGCCCGCACCCGCATTCTCAAATCTCCTTGTTCCAATTTATCAAGGGTTTGTTCAATGCGACTAGGTAAACCAAAAGCGGTGGAACTCACCTGAGCCGCTTGACGACCGATTTCATTTATGATACTATTAGTTGTTTGGGAGCCATTTCCATTAGACATAAGTTGTATGGCAAAGGGTTGTGCCACCTCCATAAAATTAAATTCCGGGTCTAAGCCTTTACCGACCCCTTCGAGGGTAGAAAAAGCACGCATCACAAAAGTAAATGTAGCCGGGAAGCGGAAGGGTTGGTCATAGGCGATCTCATAGAGATCATCACTAATAGCGGCAATGGATTGCTCCTCAAAGGGTTGATCCATGAAATTATCTAGCATATACTGGATGGAGCGCCGCACGGGACTCATATCCCCAGTAGGAGCCAAAGCCCCCACTTCAATGAGGGATTTCACGACGCGATCGCCATCCTTATTAGCAATGCCAAAAAGGGTTTCCATCAGCTTTTCCCGCAGATTGGAAGTAATCCGCCCCATCATACCGAAATCATAAAAGATTAGTTGTCCCTGGGGACTAACGGCAATATTACCCGGATGAGGGTCAGCATGGAAAAAGCCATCATTAAGGAGTTGTTGCAAATAGGCTTTAGCACCCATTTGAGCCAGTTGTTTCCGGTCCAAACCGGAGGCTTCCAGGGCTTCATAGTTACTAATTTTAATCCCGGGAAGGTACTCCAAAGTCAGCACCCGTGGGGATGAAAATTGCCAACAAACCCTAGGAACCTGAACCCAATCACAATGGCGGAAATTACGCCGGAAGGTATCAGCATTGCGACCCTCATTAAGATAGTCTATTTCCTCCCAGAGAATTCGGCAACACTCATCATAAATTCCCAGCCAGTCACGCCCTCGACCCCATTTAGGATGATTTTGGAAATAGCGAGCAATACCTTTGAGAATAGCCAGATCGACCTCAAATAGCTGTTTAAGTCCAGGTCGTTGGACTTTGACCACCACATCAGCACCGGAGTAGAGTTGAGCCTTGTGGACTTGGCCCAAACTGGCGGCGGCTAGGGGAACCGGGTCAAAGTTACGAAATAGTTGCTCAACGGATTTACCAAAATCTTGGTCGATGATTTCCCGACATTGTTCATAGGGAAAAGCGGGGACACGATCCTGTAGTTTAGAAAGTTCCTCGACATATTCACCGGGGAAGAGGTCAGCACGGGTAGAGAAAAGTTGACCTAATTTGATAAAAGTAGGTCCCAGGTCTAGGAGGCTTTCTCTGACCCAGATAGCCTGCTGTCTCTTTCGGGTTAGTTTTTTGTCTTCGGTGTAACCACCTATGTAACTCCATTGTTTGCTGTCTCTCCACAGCCACCCCAGCCAGAGGAGAACAAAGGTCCAAATGTCAATAAATCGCCGTTGACGGGAATAATGTTTACGGTTCCAACGATAGGATTTTTCACCATAGGGTTTGGGAGTGGCTGAAGCCACTGGGTTAGGTGGGATATTTTCATGGTTCCGGTAGGGATGATTTGACTCATCAAGGGGAACAGACACTCGCGTTTCCAAAATTGCGTTTCCAGCTAATCAATGGGTTTAATTAAGGATGTATGACAGGATGTATGGCAGTAGTCTGCACTTAGGCTTGGTTGCGGTAACGCTGTAGCTCCGATCGCATTTGGGCAATTTCCGCCCGGAGGTCGTCGATAGTTTCCTGTAAATCAACTGATTCGGAACCAAAGCCACTATTATCAGCCATTTGATTGATACCCTGTTTTTCCGCCTCAGAATCGGCTTTCTGGATGACCTGATTGGTGAAATCACGGAGTTTCTCCCGTTGTTCGGCATCAAATTTGCCTAATTCACTCAGGCCATTGGACAAGATGTTTTCGATTTGTTCATAGAGTCCTTCTGCTAAGGCGCGGCCCACAAAGAAAGAATGAACAGATGGCTTACTCATATAAAAGTTTTGCTAAGTTCCGTAACAAATTATAACGCGGTTCCTCTCAGATGCACGCGCTTTTTGATGTGGAAGCTGATTATCCCTGGGGTCTGGAAGTGAAAAACTGGGATAATTCCCAATCGGGTTGGCTTGGTCTTGGGGGTACAAACTCATCCCAACGTTTTGGGTTTTCGTCCTCAAGGGGGCGATCGCTCTCACGCAGTTGATTGTCTAACCATTGATCATAATCATCCTGAACCTGCCGTTGAGGTAAGGTGGTAGGTAAATCCCGATCGAGAGGTGAGTTGTTGAGAATGTCAGGGTTAACTGGTGCTAACTCTGGTAACTCTAGGGGATAAGAAGGTCGAAAGTCGTCAATAGTGGTCTGGTTTGAACGTCTAGCAGGTATGCGATCGCCATAATCTTCTGTCGGGCGGTTGTGGGTATGATCATCGTGAGAGTTCTGAGTTGGTAGAGGTTCTAGGGCTGGGTAATTCTGCCAATAGGATGAACTAGGGGACTCAGGAAAGGCTTGATCAGCATAATCATCCCTACTGGTGATGCCTCCAGAACCATTGTAGAGATATTGATCATCATCGGTCGTTGGTTGAAAAGCGACATCTTTAATAAGTTCTGCTAGATTGGTACTCCCATCGCCCAATAATTCCAGGTCTTGATCACTAATTAAGTCCGATTCCTGATTTTCTCCCACTAGGGCGGGTGTCTCAAAGATAGGGGAATTTGGATCTATGACCAGGCGTGGCTCTTTTTCGGATTTTAAATAGCTGTCGCTGGGTCGGGTAGCTAATTGTTGACTATAGCTGCGGGTAATTGCAAACCCTAACCAACCGGAGATCATAGAAGTGAGGAAAAATGCTAGGAATAGCCCCCATTTCGGAACAGGCGATCGCCTCATGTATKTGGTAGAAGATTGTTGCCGATGATATCCTGCGGAGGTGGCAGAATTATCATTAGGGGTGTTCCGGGTGCTAGTCTGTGTTTCTCGGTTATGGTTTTGGTAGGGGACTTTGACCACAGGTTCCCTGATAATTAGGGCTTTTTCCGGGGTAGGGAGGATATTCAACCATTCGGATATGTTAGAGGGACGATTTGAGGCTTGGATCTCTAATCCCCAGCGCACAGCTTCTTCCACGTCTGGGTTTAAGTCTGGGTGCAATTTTCGCAGTGATGGTTTTTCGACACCGATTAATTCCCCTGTGAGTTGGTTAGCACATAGGGGCGCTTCTAGGGGTGTTTCCCCAGTCAATAGATAGTACAGTAGGGCTGAGAGTGCATAGATGTCTGTGGCTGGGCTAGGTTGTTCATTGGGAAGATATTGTTCAAGGGCGGCATATCCACCGCAGAGGGGACGGTTATAAATATAGCGGTTGAGTTGATCAGGTTTGAGATGACTACCTACTCCCAAACCACTAAGTATCACGGAATTACTCCCGGTCGGCTTAATAATGCAAGCCGGTTGCAGATTACAGTGAATGAGTCCTTGTTGATGAATTACTTGTAGGGCTAATGCGATTTGGCGAATGTAGTGAATAGCCTGTGGGACGGGTAGGGGGGGCTGAGTTTTTAGATACTCTTGTAGAGATTGACCGGGAGTGTAGGTCATCACTAAAAATGGGAAGCCCAGTTCATCAAATAAGTCTATAATCCCGACTAAATTGGGATGCTGACAGCGACTCCAACGTTTAGCGATCGCCATAAATTGATGTTGCAGTTGTGGGATATTTTGATCAGGGTCTAGGTTCGGGTCAAGGGTTCTAATGGCAACGATTTGACCTGTTACCTGATTAGTCCCCCTGTAGGCAATGCAGAAATCTCCCTGACCTAAAATGCTATCAATTCGATATTTTCCATTCCCAACAGTGGTTAAGTTCATTTCCCGACCTTCCAATTTTAGCCCTAATCGTTGATCTGGTTCCGGCTATTATGCGATCGCCAATCACCATAGTTATACCAGTCCTAGGATAGTCTAATCCCTTTTGGCAATAGTAGTGTGTTCCTTAACCTTGATTTAGCCATAATTCGGCTGTACGTTTAGGGGGTTGCCGTTTCCTATGGGTTAGATTGAGTTTTAGAGGCATTTTTGCCGATCGTAGCGATCGCCACTCCGGTTAGAATGACTATGGCTCCTAATATTAATCGCATTGAGGGAACTTCTGCAAATAGCAGATAGCCCAAAAAACTCGCCGCCACAGGTTCGAGTAAAATAGCCAGTGTGACTAAGCTGGGGGAAGTACGGTTAACCGCCCAATTAAAGCTGGTGTGGCCAATTAGTTGGGGCACTAATCCCATCAGGATTAGATAAAAATAGACTGTGGGAGAATGACCAGTATAGTTAACTCCCCAGAGTAGGGGTAGGGGTAGCAAAATCATCGCTCCTACAGTATAGGCGATCGCTATATATGCACTGAGGGATAGTCCCCGCTGTTGTGCTTCTCTTCCTAACATCAGATAAAGGGCGGCGGTGATCGCACCCATTAGGGCTAAAACATTCCCGGCGATCGGATTAGACGCTACTGTGGGTAATTTAGCATCTGCTAAACCGATAATCATACCTCCACTCAGGGCGATCGTCATTCCTAATATGGTGGCTTTCCCAGGTTTTTCGTGTAACCATAGCCAAGATAACACCGCTACCCAAATAGAACTGGTAGTCACAATAGTAGTTGATGCCGCAATGGATGTATAAGATAGGGAAGTTATCCAGACAGCAAAATGGCTGGCTAAACATATCCCAGCAGCAATAGCGTAGAATATCGCCTCTGGTTTATAGGTGCGCCAGGAAACTCTCCCCCAGGTGGGGGTTAGCAATAAAGCCGCAATAGATAGCCGGGAGGCAGATATTAGCAAGCTAAACCCTACCCCCCGCAGCCCCGCTGCATCAATGGCTAAACGCACGAAAATTGACCCCGTAGAGATGGCTACCACACCCAGAAAGACGATCGCTATAACTAGCCAAGGGCGCTCATTATTTAAGGTTTTCATGACTGGCTATCTGATATGGTTTTTATATGGTTTGATGGAGTTTGATGGAGTCGGGTAGGTTATGAAGATTAAGACAATATTTGTGCATCCTGTTAAGGGTTTGACCGCGCAAGTATGCGATCGCGTCCAATTGGTGGAAAACTTTGGCATTTTTGGCGATCGCGCATTGGCTTTGATGTTTACAGATATGGGAGAGGCGCAACCGCTGACTCCCTGGCTATCAAAAAAGCATTTTGCTGTTCAAAATGATTGGGGACACTTAGCTAGTCTCAATTGTGCTTATGATACTACCAGTCAGACTTTGGAAATTACCAAAAATGGGGAATTGTTAGTGGCGGCTAATGTAGGGACTGAAACCGGACGCGATCGCATTAGTGCCTTTTTCAGTGAATATCTACAAACTCTCAGCCCTAGTCCCTCTGCTAGACATCCCCAATATAGTCCTGTGCGTTTGGTGGGAAGCACTACCGGGGAAACTCGCTATCAAGACCGTGACCAAGGACAAATTTCGATTATTTCTCAGGCTACCCTCGATGATATTGCTGAAAAAGTTGGGGTTAATTACATTGATCCACGCCGTTTTCGAGGGAATTTTATAGTTGATAATATTCCGGCTTGGTCGGAATTTAACTGGGTAGGAAATCGCCTCAAATTGGGGTCGGCTTTGGTGGAAGTAATCGCCCCTATTGGTCGCTGTCTGAATATTGATGTTAACCCAGATACAGGCGATCGTGATATCTCTCTGCTGTCTCAACTCTCCGCCAAATTCGGACACGCTCAAACTGGAGTCATTGCTAAAGTTATCACTGGTGCAGTTGTAACCACAGGAGAAACTGTCACAATTAAATAGTATCAATAATTAATTATTAATACTGCCTACAAAATAGCATTAATTTAGCACAAAATAACCCCGAAACCAGCAATTTTCAGAGTCATCATAGTAGGGGAGACGGGTATTAATTAACTTTAGTGAGGACAAAAACACTCCCGACATTACCTCTGCCAATCCGCATATCTTCGTCCAAATAAGTAATATCTAACCATCCTTGTTGTTGCTGTTCTTGGAGGGTAAAATCTACAGCCAAGAACTTTTTATCAGATTCAATTTCATCAATAAACTGATTAGGGTATTGATAGGATATCAGGCGTTGTAAGCCGATGACAAAACGATTAAATTTAACCTGAACTCGCTTTTGAGAAACCGCTTCAAATCGGGCAGCCACACTAACCATGCCTTCCAAATAGGGGATACCGACAATTTCAGCAATGTTGTAAATTTTGCCAGTGCGGGCGCGAATACATTGATAAATCTGCCCCAAATTATAAAAAGGAAAGCGGTCAATTCCCAAAAGTTCTTGGCTGTTGGTGTAAAGTAGTCGCCAATTGCCATCTAATAACTCAATTGCTTCTACAGGTCGAGGTGTGGGGTTATAATCTTCCAATTGAGCGATCGCAGAGAGAATAGCAGTTTTGTCGCTCTCTGTAGCCAGTAAACCTCGATTTTTACCGGCAATGGCTTCTAATAAAGTCGCTTTTTTGAGCATATCACAATGTTTTGGGGATAAATTTGGGGAACCCAGGTGGTTTTCAGCACTAGTTTAACCTGCTATAATGACTACCAATGCCATAGTATAGCGATAAATTACCCGACCTGCCCCTAAAATGTGTCAAAATCTGAAATTTTCTTGAGGCTAAACTGAATGCTTCCTAAAGTTATTGGTGGGCGCTACAAATTACTACAAAGGATTGGAGGAGGATCATTTGGCCAGACCTATCTGGCCGAGGATAGTCAGTTGCCTGGAAACCCTGAATGTATCGTTAAGCAACTCAAACCTCAAATTACTGATCCAGGAACCCTACAAACGGCTAGAAGGCTATTCAACAGTGAGGCTCAAGTGTTGCATAGCTTAGGCTCTCGCCATCCTCAAATCCCGACATTGTATGCTTACTTTGAAGAAGACCAGGAATTTTATCTGGTACAGGAGTTAGTAAGGGGGGAACCACTAACAGAAGAGCTACCCCCTGGCAGCCATTGGACAGAAGCCCAGGTAATTGACTTTTTGGAGGATATTCTGTCAATTTTGGATTATGTGCATCAGCAAAACGTGATCCATAGGGATATTAAGCCGTCTAATATTATGCGACGCAATGCAGATCAAAAGTTGATGCTGATTGACTTTGGGGCGGTCAAACAAATTCAAAAAGCAGCCGGGGGTAGTGATTCTAATTTGACGGTTGCTATCAGTACATACGGGTATTCGCCACCGGAGCAACTTCAGGGGAAACCTCATTTTAGTAGTGATTTGTATGCGGTGGGAATGACGGCAATTAGGGCTTTAACAGGTATTCAGCCTCACCAATTAGAACGAGATCACACCGGAGAATCAATCTGGAAGCCGAAAGCCTGTGTTAGTGACGGGCTAACTGCTATTTTAGATCGGATGGTGGCATCTCATCTGGTCGATCGCTATCAGTCGGCGGCAGAGGTTTTGGCTGACGTGCAACGGCTTAAACAGGTGGTAAATGACCCAACTATGCTCACCAATGCAGGGGGAGTAGTGGCGGCGACTCAAGTGCGCCCGCCCGCCACTGGGGGACATATTTCGGGGGAAGAGACCAGACAACAAACGATGGCGGGGACTGCGGTGGGAAATAATTTGGCTCCAACTATTGCACCCTCACCTAGTCCGGGTGTGGCGCAGTTGCCAACTCTGGTTAAGTCCAATCCGACAACGGTTTCCAAAGGGTTATCGGTAAAAGGGTGGTATGTGGGGGCGGCTTTGGCTGGGTTGCTGGTATTTTTGGGATTGTTTGAGCTAGTAGTGCCGACTTTTAGACCTGCTTACTATGTGCGACGGGGTAATCAACTGTTAAACGATGCTCGCGCCGAAGATGCTCGCAATATGTTTGTTCGCGCTACTGAAATTCAACCTAATCATGCGGCAGGTTGGGCGGGTCAAGCGAATGCTTTGGCGGAATTGGGAAGGCACGATCGCGCTTTGGTAGATTATCAAAAAGCTCTGGAATTGGACCCAAACAACCCTGATTTGCTGACGAGTAAGGGAACATTACTTTATCAAATGGGAGAGCCCCAGAAGGCTTTAGATACTCATGAACAGGCGATCGCCATTGATCCTAATTATGCTAGGGCTTGGCATGGTAAGGGTATTGCTTTAATTGGTTTGCAGCGATACGATGAGGCGGTGGAGGCTTTTGATCAGGCGAAAACTCTTAGGCCATCTGCTCCTAGTGTTTGGCAAAGTAAGGCGATCGCTCTGGAATATCAGGGGAAAATGGCCGAGGCGGCGCAGGTGTATTCGGAAGCACTGGCTACCTATGATGATATTTTGAGAGAACAACCTCGACGGGCAGAAATTTGGGTCGAACGCGGTTCTGTACTGAGTAAGTTAGGCCGCCATGAACAGGCTTTAGAGTCCTATGAGAAGGCTTTGGAAATTAACCCAGATCACTTTCAAGCCTTGCTACAAAAGGGCAATGTCTTGTTTTCTCCCCTGGGACGTACTGAAGAGGCGGTGACGATATCAGATCGCGCTATTGAAGTTCAGCCAGAGTCTCATCTAGCTTGGCATAATCGAGGATCTATCCTGGCTGGTGGTCGGGGAGATTTTGAAGGGGCGATCGCCGCCTATGACCGGGCGATTGAGTTGCGGCCTTCGTTTGTCCCGGCTTTACGAGATCGAGGGTTTGCTCTCAGCCAGTGGAGTCAGGCGCTACAGGCTGAAGGAAATACGTCAATGGCTTCTTCTAAGGCTAATGCAGCCCTTGAGTCTTTTGATCAGGCTTTGAATATTAACCCTAATGACCATCAATCTTATGTGGGTAGGGCGATCGCTTTGAGTCATCAAGGGCGCTATGATGAGGCGCTCAATGCCTTTGACCGAGCCCAGGAAATTCAACCTCAAGATCCCTTGATTTGGGTGAATAGGGGTTTGGTTTTGGAAAGAATGGGGCGGAATAACGAGGCGATCGATGCTTATGACCAGGCTCTGAAAATTCAACCCGGTTTCCCCCCGGCTGTGCGATCGAAAAATCAATTGCAACAGCGCCTATAACTCACAGATACTTGGCGACTTTTCTCCCCAGCCCTACTACGCAATGGTCTGGGGGCCTTAATTTGGGGTTAGGTTATATATGCGCGCACATTTTCCCATGATACTATCTTAACTCCAATCCCCGAAAATGTCAAGGGGAAATTTAGAGAAACCCCCCTAATACTCAGGGGGGTTTGAAGGATTAACCTTTCAGGTAAGCCAACATGGTATCAGCATCAGAGACTTCAAAGGGGTCTGTGGGGCAGTTATCGCCGAAGTCTGGCTCAACAAAGATTTTTTCAATTTTGCCATCGTTAACGACCATAGAATAGCGCCAAGAACGCATTCCAAAACCGAGGTTAGACTTATCAACCAACATCCCCATTTTGCGGGTAAATTCGCCATTACCATCAGGGAGTAAGAAGACTTTGTCCGCCCCTTGTTGTTTACCCCATTGGAACATTACAAAAGCGTCATTAACAGAAACGCAGACAATCTCATCAATTCCTTGAGCTTTGATTTCATCGTAGAGTTCCTCATAGCGGGGTAGGTGGGTGGAGGAACAAGTAGGGGTAAAAGCACCAGGTAGGGAGAAGACGACAACTCGCTTGCCGCCAAAAATTTCTTGGGTGGTTCGGTCTTGCCAACGGAAGGGGTTAGGGCCACCTACGGACTCGTCACGAACGCGGGTTTTAAATACAACGTCGGGTACTTTTTCGATAACCATAGTTTGTTGAGGTAATTTACTAAAAATGTTCTTAATTCAGAATAATTCTGATTTGTCGATTTGTAAATGAGTATTTATAACTATTTTAAGAATGAGTCTGATTTCAAGTTGACTCTGGACTAGAAACAGATATAATGGGGCATGAGTAGAAAAAACTGAGACCAATAGCGATCTGAGATGGAGAGTGGACTAGAGCAAACAGAAATTGTCAAACGGCTGAAGGGGAAAGGTTTAAAGGTAACTCCTCAGCGTTTTGCGATCTATGCTAATCTGTTGTCTCGTGCTGACCATCCCACGGCGGAACAACTACTGACAGATTTAAATAAGGATTTTCCGGTATCTTCTCAGGCGACGGTTTATACTTCTGTGCAGCTACTAAAGGAAGTGGGGTTAGTGCGGGAAGTGTTGCTGGAGCAGGGGATAGCCCGGTATGATGGAAATGTCGCGCCGCATCACCATTTTCAGTGTCGGGAGTGTAAAGCGATCGCAGATATTGCTTGGGAAAAACTCTCGCAAGTAGATCTTAGCCAATTGGGGTCAGGTTTAGTAGCGGAAAGTTACKAAGTTACAGTGCATGGTTTGTGTGACAATTGCGCCCGCTCAAAAACCCAGAAACCCGATTTAGAAGAGTAATTCTGAGGGGAGGGTCTCAAAAAGAGATGATCGAGGGCGGTCTGATGCGAATTGGTGGTAGAATTAGAGGTAATCGGAGCAAAATAGTAGCCGTGGTGGGCGAACTTTTGTATAAAAGCTAGACGCTGTGTAAGACCAAAAATTGGCTAGTCCAAGGTTGACAACGGCGGCTCAAACAGGAAGCCTGGGCTGTAGGGGGAAGTGGTAAACTCGCTCCCACCTCAGCACCGGGTGCGTCACCAAAAGATTGTACTTACTCGCTACTAAAGGTTAATTGAGGCGTGGCCACACCCAACCGCAAACCAATTTTACTAGATTTTGAAAAGCCCCTAGCCGAACTAGAGGCTCGTATTGATCAAATTCGCCAACTGGCGGAGGAAAATGGGGTTGATGTTTCCGATCAAATTAGGCAGTTAGAAAGCCGAGCGACCCAACTGAGACAGGAAATATTTAGCAGTCTGTCGCCTTCGCAGCGTCTGCAACTAGCGAGGCATCCTCGTCGTCCCAGCACGTTAGATTATATCCAAGCGATGAGTGATGAGTGGATGGAGGTGCATGGCGATCGCCGAGGGTATGATGATCCGGCATTAGTGGGGGGAGTAGGGCGTTTAGCGAATCAACCGGTAGTAATGCTAGGCCATCAAAAGGGTAGAGACACTAAAGATAATGTGGCTCGTAATTTCGGCATGGCGGCTCCGGGAGGTTACCGGAAGGCGATGCGACTAATGGAACACGCCAACCGCTTTGGTATGCCAATTTTAACGTTTATCGATACTCCCGGAGCCTGGGCTGGGGTAGATGCGGAAAAATTAGGTCAAGGGGAGGCGATCGCGTATAATTTAAGAGAAATGTTTAGCCTAGATGTTCCGATTATTTGCACAGTAATTGGGGAAGGAGGATCAGGGGGAGCTTTAGGTATAGGAGTAGGGGAACAGCTATTAATGCTCGAGCATTCTGTGTATACAGTAGCCACCCCAGAGGCTTGTGCTGCCATTCTTTGGAAAGATGCAGGCCAAGCGCCCCAAGCCGCTCAGGCTCTGAAAATTACTGCCCCTGATCTAAGAGAATTAGGGATTATCGATCAGATTGTACCAGAACCCGATGGGGGAGCGCACAGCAACCCCCTACAGGCCGCTGAAAAGCTCAAGCAATGTCTGGTAAGGACTTTGGGTGAATTAATGTCTTTAACCCCAGAGCAGCGCCGAGAAATGCGCTATCAGAAATTCCGCCAGATCGGGGTATTTTCAGAGATAGTTCCGGCATAAGTCAGGGAGGCGTTTCAGGTATTTTGGGTCAAAATTTTGCGCGATTGTATTGATAGAGATATAATGTCTGAGTAACAAATTTTAACAATTATCTCATAATCAGCAATTGCAGCAGTTGTTACATCAGTTAAAACCAAGCAAACCTCAATACAACCGTAAATGAGTTCACCCCCAGAACGACGAGCGCTAATTACAGGAGCCAGTAGTGGCATTGGCAAGGAAATTGCCCTAGCCTTTGCAGATATTGGCATTCATATGGCGTTAGTGAGTCGATCGCTAGAAGCATTGGAAGCGGTAGCTGAGTCGGCAAGAAAAGCGGGAGTAGAAGCGAAAGCCTACGCCTTAGACTTATCCAAAACCGACCAAGTTCACGCGCAAATTGCCACGATTTCCGCCGCCTTTGGCCCTTTTGATATTCTAGTGAATAATGCAGGCATGGGCTATACTGAATCCTTGGCTAATACACCCTTAGAAGACTGGCAAAAGATTATAGATTTAAATTTGACCAGTGTTTTTGAATGTATTAAAGGCGTATTACCAGGAATGCGAGAAAAAGGTGGCGGAACCATAGTCAATATTGTTTCCATTGGTGGTAAGCAAGTATTCCCCAACTGGGGCGCTTATTGTGTGAGCAAATTTGGATTAATGGCGCTATCAAAAGCCGTAGCCATGGAAGAACGACCCTATGGAATCAGAGTAACGTCATTATGTCCGGGGTCTGTAAATACTGGTTTATGGGATACAGAAACTGTGGACGCTGATTTCGATCGCAGTGCGATGTTAACGCCGTCAACCGTTGCCCAATCAGTTGTACACATAGTTCAACTACCGCCAGAAGCTACCATTGACGAACTGATTTTAATGCCCAATATCGGTACGTTCTAAATGCGTGATTCTGTTAACCATTTCACTTTGTTCTGAATTGTTTTCAAATTATTATGACTATCGCATCCTCAAACAGTTTGAATTCTGCCGATACATCTAATCCTAATGGCATGAAAAATGTAGATAGCTCCAGCCGCATTGCCACCCGTCCGGATCGGAGTTCTTCTTGGCACGGAAGCCCGGAAAACCTGGGTAGAAGGGAAGTGACTCAAGAGGAAATGATGGGTGCTGTAGAAACTATTTTGTTAGGGGTAGGGGAAGACCCGGAACGGGAAGGGCTGCTGAAAACCCCGAAAAGAGTCGCCGAAGCGATGCGATTTCTGACTAACGGCTACAGTCAATCCCTGGAAGAACTGGTAAATGATGCCATCTTCGACGAAGGACATGAAGAGATGGTTTTAGTTAGGGATATTAATTTCTTTAGCTTGTGTGAACATCATATGCTACCCTTCATGGGTAAAGCCCATGTAGCTTATATTCCTAACCAAAAGGTGATTGGATTAAGCAAACTGGCTCGTGTGGTAGAGATGTATTCCCGTCGCCTCCAGGTGCAGGAACGTCTGACCCGACAAGTAGCCGAAGCTATCCAAAGCGTCTTGGAACCCCAGGGTGTAGCAGTGGTGATGGAAGCAAGTCATATGTGTATGGCAATGCGAGGGGTGCAGAAACCAGGTTCTTGGACAGTGACCAGTGCCATGATTGGTGTCTTCCAAGATGATCAAAAGACCAGGGAAGAATTTTTGAATCTAATCCGTCACCAACCTTCGTTTTAACTGATTTGATACCCCAACCCGATCTGAATTAGGGGCGGGTTCACGAATAGCCTGGGTGGAAATAGAGTCGCGCCTAGGAACCCGCCTGTAAAATCTGTCTTGGGGTGTGGGCTACGGAAAAGTGGTGCTGGGTTGGTTTTCCCATGATAGGGTATGCTCAAGGGCTGACGAGAAATACACGGTCTGCCCTCGGTTCCCTGTTTCCCTGGTGGCGGGGGGCGGTTTTCAAAGGAAAGCCTCCCTCCTCCAAAACAATAATCAACCTTAGTGGGGCTAGGCGTATTTCTCACTATAAAAAGCTCGAATCGGCTAACCAGAGGTAATACTCGCGCCGTGGGAGAAGCCCGCACCATAGTCTGGCATGAGTGGCGGGTACAGCATCACKTATAGCATCACCAGGATGGTGCATAGTTTTGCAGCTTTCTAGCTAGGATAACCCAATGACTCAACCCATTAAATTTGGTACTGATGGCTGGCGAGGCGTAATTGCTGATGATTTTACCTTTGAACGAGTTAGGTTAGTGGCTCCGTTGGCGGCAATGGTGCTACAAGAAACCTTTGGGGATACAGGGAATAAAACTATAATTGTTGGTTACGATCGCCGTTTTTTGGCGGAGGAGTTTGCTGGTGATGCTGCCGCCGCAATTCAACGGGCGGGGTTTGATGTTAAACTCAGTAACAGCTATGCACCAACTCCGGCTTTTAGTCTGGCAGCCTATCAACAGCAGGCTTTAGGGGCGATTGTGATTACCGCCAGCCATAATCCCGGTAAATATTTGGGACTAAAGGTTAAGGGTGGATTTGGCGGTTCAGTAAATCCTGATGTGACCCAAAAGATTGAAAGCCTTTTAGATAAGCCTCTTCCATTGGCTGAGACTCCTGGTAGTTTGGAGTCCTTCGACCCTTGGCCGGGATATTGTGAAACTTTGAGAGCCAAAGTGAATATGGCTGCTATTACAGAGGCGATCGCCTCTGGAAAGTTAACCGTGTTTGCTGATGTCATGCACGGTGCGGCGGCTGGAGGACTGGGGCGACTGATTGGCGATGGTGTACAGGAAATTAATAGCGATCGCGACCCGCTGTTTGGTGGCGGCGCACCGGAACCCCTACCTCGCTATTTGTCCGAACTGTTCCGACAGATTAAAAGCCATACTCCCAAAGCTAATGGGGTGACAGTGGGGCTTGTTTTTGATGGAGATAGCGATCGTATTGCAGCAGTCGACGGCCAGGGAAATTTCCTCAGTTCCCAGGTTCTAATTCCGATTCTGCTAGAACACCTATCAACCAGACGGGGATTTACTGGGGAAGTGATCAAAACCGTGAGTGGTTCTGACCTAATTCCTCGGATAGTAGAAATGTTTAACCTACCATTGTACGAAACCCCAATTGGTTATAAATATATTGCAGATCGGATGTTATCCAATGCCGTGCTAATCGGCGGTGAAGAATCAGGAGGCATTGGTTACGGCAATCATATCCCCGAAAGGGATGCGCTACTGTCAGCCCTTTATGTCCTAGAATCCGTGGTAGCGTCAGGGGAAGACCTGAGCCAAACTTATCACCGTCTACAGCAGCAGGTGAACTTCAGTTCAGCTTACGATCGCATTGATTTACCCTTAGCCAGTATGGATGTGCGTCAGAGGCTGGTCACTGAATTAGATAATAACCCTCTGACAGAAATTGCTGGCGTGAAAGTAGTTGATTGTCTCACCGTAGATGGTTATAAGTTCCGATTAGCCGATAATCGTTGGTTACTAATCCGCTTTAGTGGAACCGAACCAGTATTGCGCCTTTACTGCGAGGCAGATAGTATGGAAACCGTGAAGCAAACCCTAAATTGGGCTAAGGATTGGGCGTTAAGCCATAATACTTGACCTGAGACCTGCGGGGAGGATATCAAGCTAGGATTGGCGATGCCCCTAGGGCGGGTGCAGCAGTCATGTTTTCCTTGAATGGACTCGAACACCCGCCCCTACAAAGAACTGCCTAATATTGGCTAATAGCCTGTCCTCTGGTTAAGTTAAGTGTACGATTGTGCCTTTCCTGTTTTAATGAATGAGTGGACAGTAAGCCTGAGAGCAGAGTAGGGAGACAAGCATAATAGGGACATAATTTGCTCTCACGCTTCAGATCGATTTAGAGGTTAATCGCTGATGGGGAAACAAGACTATCAACCGCAACCCTCGGTTAATGATGACAGTAGACCGCCAGAAGAGGTCTTAAATGCAGTCATTCAAGAGGTGGAGGCTTTCCACCGGAATTTTAGGGATCGGCTATCACAGGATGTCCTACGACTTCAGCAGGATAAAGATCGTCTGATCGCTGATATTGAAAACCTGCAACGACAACATCAGGAGTTACAATCCCAAAAATCACAAACTTTATCCGAACGGGACCTAGCCCAACAACGGGTGTGGCTGAAGCAACTGGCGCAAATTTTAGCTAATAATTTGCAACGGGAACTGATTGCGCGTATTAATCAAATACGAGTTGAATCTGATCAACCTTTGCTGTCAGGGGAGGATACTCCTATGCTGTCGGGAAGTTCAGAGGCTCCTGCTGATTTGGCTCCCCAGGAGTTAGAAGCAGTTTTAGAAGGCAGTCTCAATCAGACTTTTCACGGTCTACAGCAGGAGTTAAATAGCTATCACAGCGATTTATCTGAGCGGTTGACCAATATGCAAACCCTCGAACAGCAGGTTGAGACTTTGCTAGAAACCGTGGTAAATCGGTTGCGACAGCAGTTGAATCCTACCGAAGAGTTAACGCCCGATTCGTCCCGCCCATTGCCGCCAGAGTCCGGTGACAAGTCAGAACTTAAGATTACACATAAACCTAAACCCCCTCAGGCTCCTAATGCGCCTTCTAGTGTGCAGGTGGGTTTGTTTTTGGCGCTGATGTCGGCGTTGGTGCTGTCGCTGTTTAATGTCTGTTTGAGGATTCTTCTGAAAACCTCTGATACTCCCAAAGTTATGTTTGGGCTGTTTGAGGTCGATGGGGTGATTACTCCGGGTTTGGGAAATTCTCTACTGATTCTGTTGCTGAGAATGATTGTGGTAATGCTACTCATGCCATTTTTAGCAACTTTTCTGTATCCTGCGGTTTGGAGTGATATTCGCCGATTTTTTAATTCGGGAGACTCTAAACTTATGGCAACGGTTATCGGTAGTGGTTTCTTCCTGTTTTTGTCTCAGGTTTGTATCTATATTGCGATCGGTGAAATTCCTACCGGGATTGCCATTACCATCTTCTTTGTCTACCCGATTATTACCGTTTTGGCTTCCTGGGGACTTTTTGGCGATCGCCCTAGTTTAATTAGAATAGGAGCAATGTTCACCATTTTAATTGGTGGTATTTTATCTCTACCCAACTTTTTTGGAGGCGCAGCCGGTAATACCGAAATTGGAGTTTTAGCAGCCTTGGGAGCCGGAATTGCCTTTGCTGGTTATGTCCTACTCACTCAAATTGCTGCTGGCAAATTGCATCCAATTCCATTTAGTTTGGTGAATTTTGCTTCGATTTTTGTGTTTTGTTCCCTAAGTTTGATGTTATTGCCAGATAATCTCGGGTTAGAAGTTAACCCAGATTTATGGAATCCCATTATCATCGGTGGGGCGATTTTGGGGGTACTCACCCTATTAAGTTATTTACTTAATAACTTCGCTATTCGTTCGGCTGGGGCTGCATTAGCTTCCATTATCGGCACTTCTGGACCTGCACTAACAGCTTTGCTGGCTTTTCTGATTATTGGCGAGGCTTTGAGCTTCAAGCAAATTTCAGGAATGGGTTTGGTAATTATCGGAGTAGGAAGTATGAGTGTCGAACGGATGTTACTTGCTAAACGCAAGACTTAGTTGAGTTACGGAACTGTCTTTGGCAGTTCCGATTCACTCTTTTTATTCATATTTACATAGTTCAATTTTTGAATGCTATTTACACATGAGCAAACCGACCAGTAGACCCTTTGAGAATTTTTTTAGTAATTCTCGTTTAGTTCGTTATTTGCTCCTGTTTGCCTTTGGCTGGGCTTTTATCCAATTTATTGCCTATTTTGAAACCATCATAATTGTTTTTGTCTTTGCCGCTATTTTTGCCTTTTTACTCAATTATCCCGTCCAATGGCTACAGAAATACACCAGCCATACTGTCGCCGTTGTAGTCGTGTTTTCAACTAGCTTATTATTGCTCATAGGTTTATTGGCAACTTTGGGCTTGGCTATAGTTTCCGAGTTGCAACAATTTGTCAGCCAAGCCCCAGATTTATTGGATTCTTTTGTCAATCTTGTTGACCAAATAGAAACCTTGCTAAAAAATGCTAATATTCAGGTTGATTTAGATTTTTTACAAGAAGATTTAAAGCAGGAAGTCTCGAATTTATTTGGTTTTGGGACGGCGGCTGTTGGTAAAATTTTATCGGGTTTAGTAGAATTTATTATCATCTTAGTCGTGACATTTTTTATGTTACTTAATGGCGAAGAACTTTGGGCATCTTTTCAAAGTTTTTTTCCCTCGAATATAGAGGATTTTACCTTATCTTTGAGAAATAACTTTTTGGGCTTTTTTAGGGGTCGATTAATTTTATCGGTTTTTTTTGGATTCTCGGCTTTTTTTGTCTATTTAATTCTACAAGCACCCTATCCCCTATTTTTGGCGACTTTAGTGGGAGTTTTTGATTTAATTCCGGGAGTCGGTGCGACCATTGGCATTATTCTGTCAGCCATAATTGTTTTACCCAAGGGAATTTTAATTAGTTTGCAAGTCATAGTTTATTGCGTTTTATTGCAGCAGATTGAAGAAAATATTTTGATGCCTAGAATTATGCAAAATTCCGTTAATCTCAATCCAGTTGTTATCTTTTTTGCTTTATTACTGGGGGCGAGAATTGCGGGATTTTTGGGCTTATTTTTATCCATTCCTATCGCGGCTGTAATTGTAGGTTTTGTGAACATCAAAAATGCCGAGGTTAAGCAAATACCAGGCAACAATAAACAGTGATTAATCGCATTAGTCCAAAAATGGTGATTCTGATAATAATGTAGCCGCCTGTTTCATCGTTAAAATCTCAGAGTTAACCCAAGAGTGCGGAGTTTGACAATGGTGGGCAATTAGTAACCCCCATAATTGGTGATTTTTAATCACGGGAACAGCTAAATTAGCCTTAACTCTGATGCTTTTCAGAAAATCACGATGGCAGGGGTCAATGTCGGCTTCATCAATATCTGAAATCGCCGATATTCTCCCTTCTAAATAGAGTCTAGCATATTTATTGCTGAAACAATCATCAGCCCCGGCGGAGCCATAAATGGAATAGTCGATATAACGCAGTGATTCAAAGGTGACTTGTCCGCGCCATTCCTTGTAGAAGTAGTACAACACTATCCGATCGCTCTTCAGGTGTTTTCGTAACCCATTCAGGGTTTCCTGAATTAGGCGATCGCGATCTTCCACCTGTTGTAAACGTTCAACAAACTGTTGAAAGCGTGGGTCACTGTTAGGGTTAGGGTTACTATTGGTTGAATCACCGAATATATCAGGGAAGTTCATCTCTTGTAATTAAGTTCAGAATACAACCACCATCTAAATTATAACACAGAGGTAATACTAGCCACCAATTAAAATAAATTTTAACAAAAAAATGGCAGCTAAAACCCACATAGCTAGAGTAGTTTCTGACCATTTACCCTGGAGGGTTTTCAGAATTGGATAAGCAATTAATCCAGCCGCTAAACCATCAGCAATAGAGTAGCTTAATGGCATAATAAATAGGGTTAAAAATGCCGATATAGACTCAGCCGGGTCGTCCCAAGCAATTGACCGGACACTAGCCATCATCAACACTCCTACTATAATTAAGGTGGGGGCGGTAGCAAAAGATGGAATCCCCGCCAATAGGGGTATAAATAGGATGGAAAGGAAAAATAAAACCGCCACGGTAATGGCATTAAATCCACTGCGTCCCCCTTCGGAAATACCTGATGCTGATTCAATATAAGTTGTGACGGTTGAAGTGCCTAAAATCCCTCCTATTGTGGTGCCAACTGCATCGGCTATAAATGCCTTATTTGCCCTAGGAAGTTCGCCTTTTTCGTTGATATATCCGGTTTTCATCCCTAAGCCGGTTAAGGTGCCAACCGTATCAAATAAATCCACAAACAGAAAGACAAATATAACTGTTAACAGTTGCCAAAAATTACCCTGTAATATTCCTCCCAAACCAACGAAGGCTTGACCTAATAAATCTCCGGGAAATTGCGGTAAACTAATGATACCTTGCGGCCAGGGGGCAATGCCTAAAATCCACCCTAATAATGCGGTGGCGATAATACCCCATAATAAAGCCCCAGTAATGCGACGGACGACAAAAGCGGCAGTGATTAAAATGCCAATTAGGGTAATTAATACGGTGGGTTGGCTAAGGTCGCCTAGGGTGGTAACGGTAGCTTCGGATGAGATGATTAAACCTGTCTTGGTCAGGGCAATATAGGCGATAAATAGACCTATTCCGGCGGCGGTGGCGTGTTTAATACCGCTGGGAATGGCGGTGACAATTTGGGCGCGAATATTTCCGAAGGTGAGGGCGATAAAAATTAATCCCTCGATGAAAATTGCGCCTAGGGCGACTCGCCAGCTAATTCCTTGGCTGAGGACGACGGAAAAGGCAAAATAAGCGTTTAAACCCATTCCTGGGGCTAGGGCGAAGGGATAGTTAGCATATAACCCCATAATTAGGGTAGCAATGGCGGCGGATAATGCGGTGGCGATCGCAATTTCTCCGAATAGGTCGCCAGGGGTTTCTAAAAAAATGGCGTTGGAAAGAATATCGGGGTTAACCACCAAAATATAAGCCATAGTCACAAAGGTAGTGACTCCTGAGACTATTTCGCTTCGCAGGTTAGTTTGGAGTTTCTCAAACTGGAAAAATTTAGATATGGCGCTTTCTTGAGATGGGGGATTTTCATTCATAGGGATTAAAATATATCGCTATCTAGGAATTTGTATAAGGATTAACTAATGGGGTTTTTGCTTGACCAATTATTGGATAATTAATAGTTATGGTGGCTACATATAGCATATCTGTGATGCCTATAGCCAGAAATTTAATAATAATTTAGCAATTGCCTGGACTACCGGGACGGGGACAGCATTACCTAGTTGTTTTTTGGCAATACTGGGGTTTTTATGTAACACAAACCAATCGGGAAAACCTTGTAATCTTGCTGTATCTCTGGCGGTGATTTCTTGATAATTTTGAGGATGATAGATGGTGTTGATAAACTCTTGCTTATATCGTTGATGATTCTGACAACTAAAGGATTTGGTGGCTACAAATATTTGGTTTCCTGTCGCGGTTAAGGTGGCGATCGCTTGGGCGTGGGCTAGATAGATTTTGGCGACTCCGTTAATACCAGAAGATATTTTAGAATTAACAAACTCATAACCCTGATTTTCTATATGTCTTAAAATTCGTTTTTGCATCAGTTGATTAAGTTCCGATTCTTGTAAATCATCAATTAACTGTTGTAATGCTGCTAAAGGAATGGGATTACCGTCTTTAGGTCCATAGATTTTTTTGCGCCTATTTTTGAGGATTATATCACAAATTTGTTTTTGGCGATCGCTAGTTTCGATTAAATCCCAAGAATGGATGGTTGTTTGTCCATTTCGCACGTCGGAAAACAGAAAAAAATCATTGAGTTCATCATTTTTTTGAAAGCGACCTCGCGCTGGGGGAATATGGTTGCCAAATAAAACCTGGGGCGAAAACTTTTTTTTNGATGACGGCTTCCTGAGAGACCCCTTCCACAAAATTAAACAGTTGGGGATGTTGATTTAAGGGTTGGGGAAATTGGAAGTTTTGACCTTGATTAATATCTCGACGTATTCCCACAATAAAAACGCGATCGCGGTCTTGCGGTAAGCCAAAATCTGAGGCATTAAGTACCTGCCATTTTAGATGGTAATTGGCGGCGGATAATGACTCCAGAATACTCTCAAACTGTGGGCGGTGTCTGGGGTCGGTTAAACCCTTGACATTTTCGAGGATAAAAGCTAGGGGTTGATTAATTTTAATAACTCGAATAGTATCTAACCATAACTGACCTCTTGGGTCATCTAACCCCCGCAGTTTTCCCGCAATTGACCACGGTTGACAAGGAACTCCCCCCGTGATTAAATCGACAGTAAAGGGGAATTTATGAAGCGATCGCATATCTCCTAGGTTGGGTTCATCACGATTAGCATATCTGATAAAATTGTGTTGATATACCTGAATAGAATTCGGTTCTATTTCCGAATATCCCAAACATTGACCGCCCCAATTTTCTAAAGCAATGCGAAAGCCACCAATACCGGAAAACAGGTCAACAAAGGTAAATTTAGGCGGGTTAATTTGAAGATTCAACAACTCTGTTGGCATGAATTTATCCCCAGATTCTAAGTT
>NZ_PKGG01000090.1:0-18696 GCF_046480465.1 Arthrospira sp. PCC 8006 | reverse complement strand
TCCGGTTCCGGTTCCGGTTCGACTTCCGGTTCGGGTTCAACTTCAGGAGTCGGTTCAGGTTCCGGTTCAGCTACAGTTGAAAATTCATAAGCGCCAATATCAAATTCAAGGGTTCCATTTCCATCACCATCAATAGGACGAGGTTCGCCGCGTTGGTCGGTGGATATTTCCGCATTGACACCACCATCGATCGCCGGACTTCCTTCTAATAACGGATAGAAATAGGTTTCGTTTTGATGTTGTAGGGGACCCAATAGAGGATCGGCGATAGTAATCGTAGCCGTGGCGTTATAATCATTAGCAAGGTTCGTGAGTTTTTCCAGCCATTGAATGTTACCACCACCATCAACTAATTCGCGGTTAGTGTGTTGTTGAATTCCCCAATTATTCGTACCGTTATCAGCAGTATTATTGTAGAAAATCGTATTTCGGACCGTAACCGTTTGGTCAGCAGAGGCGGCGATCGCTCCACCCACCCATCCCGCGTAGTTTTCCGCAATGGTAGTATTGATGATCTCAGTAGGACCATATAAAGCCATCGCACCACCATTTCCAGAGGTCGTCAAAGATTCGGCGCGGTTTCCCGAAAAGGTGTTATTAGTGATGACAGTCGGCGCATTCATCATCCAAATTCCACCCCCCTGATTAGTGGCGGTGTTGTTAACAAAAGCCGTATTTATGACTTCAAATCCTTGATTTAAGCCATTGTTCATCTGAACGATCGCACCACCATTTCCGCCATTTCCACCGGGGAGGGGGAGAATTTGATTATCCTTAAAAACGCTCGCTTCAACGATGACATTATCTTGGGTTCCCGTGTACAGATAAGCCGCACCACCTTCACCTCGTCCGCTATTTCCTTCAAACAAACTATTCCTAATGGTAATAGTTCCTGATGTATCATTACTAGATGTACTGGCGCGATCGGTGTAAATTGCGCCACCATATCCCCGTAAAGAAGGGTTATCATTTCCAGTGTCGTAAAAGGCGGCGGTAGTCGTATTATTAATAAACCGGGAATTTTCAACCGTTAACCGACCATTTAAGCTGTTAATCGCCGCGCCATTAATGCCTTCATTTTCGACAAATTCGCTATGGGTTACGGTAATTTCATCGGGTCCCCAAAAGGCGATCGCACCCGCACCTCTTTCGTCATTCCCCGCGACCGCTTTATTCCGATTAAAATAACTTTGATTAACCGTCAATCTTCCCTCAAAGGCACTAAAAATTGCGCCGCCACCCTGGTCAGCCACATTGTCGTTAAAAGTGACATTTTCGACTGTTAAAATTCCTTGGTGTGTGGTCGCAATACCCCCACCCCTTTCGGGAGTATATCCGTTGGCGATCGTCAGATTTTGAATGGTTAAACTGGTGGGATTTGCTGAGGTTGAATTAACATAAAATACTCGGTAACTGTTATTCCCACTGATAGTCAGATTAGGATTATTATTCCCGTCAATAATCAGGTTTTTACCCACCGGAATTTCTAACTGTCCTCCCGTCAGGGTAATAGTATTTCCCCCCGTGAGTTCAGATGCAAATGTAATGGTATCCCCTGATTGCGCGTTGGCGATCGCATCCCTTAATGAACCCTCACCCCCATCATTATTATTAGTAATAATTAAACTGGGTTCATTGATGGTCGGAATCATCTCATAAGCACCCACATCAAACTCTGCTGTACCACTATTATCTCCATCCACCGGACGACTTTCTCCCCGCTGGTCTGTGGTAACTGTATTAACAACAATTCCGCCATCAATCGCTGGACTTCCAGGTAAAAGGGGATGAATTAATACCCCATTAATTTCCTGTAAATCTCCCAGCAGTGGATCGGTTAATGTAACGTTACTGGTAATTAAAGTATCGTTAGGGTTCAATTCATTTGATTGAATGTTACCACCGCCATTATTATATGTAGTTCCTGTGTGATGGTTTATATTCCAATCATTGCCGCGATTATTGGCTACATTATAGGCGGAAATTGTGTTAGTTAAAGTCACATTATCCCCACCACCCCAAAAGCCACCGCCTTGACCACCTGCGTAATTATTCGCAATAGTAGTATTGATAATATTGGTGGGATTAGTACCATTGGCGAAGGTAATTCCACCCCCCAAGCCATCACTTCCATCGGCTGATTCGGCGCGATTTTCGGAAATAGTAGTATTGGTAATTGTCACTGGAGATGTTTCTCCAATCCACAACCCACCACCTTGACTTTGGGAACGATTATTAGCAAAGGTTGTATTGTTAATAGTTAACTCTGCATTACCATGTCGCAGTCCGCCACCTAACGCCTGTCCGCGAATACTTTCGACAACCTCATTATTAATAATTTGGCTATTTTCGATGATAACACGGTCAGGAGGATAAGCATATAAGAACAGTCCGCCACCCTGTCCAGCACCTGTATTTCCCTCAATTAAACTATTGCTAATCCGAATTTCTCCCCCCACTGGTCCGGGTCCAAAAGTCTCGCCTGAAGCATTAGCACCATCGGTAAAAATTGCGCCGCCAAAACCAGATGGATCACCCCCTAAATCTCCAGGGGTGGAGTCATTATTGAGAAAAGTTGAACCCTCAATAGTTAAGTCCCCTAACAGGTGATTAATTGCGCCGCCATTGATGCCTTTATTGTTGGTAAATGTGCTGTCAATTACTGTCAGAGTTCCGGCGCTTTTGGTGGCGATCGCACCCCCTCCCCGTTCACTTCCTCCAGCGGTGCCATCATTACCATCAAATTGGCTATTAATGATGGTTGTATTACTTCTAAATCCGGTGAAAATCCCCCCCGCAAACTGGTCACGATTATTGTTAACTTGGCTATTTTCTAAGGTTAAAGATGTCCGACTCGCCATGCGAATACCTCCGCCAGCGCCATCTTCTCCTTCTCCTGTGGCTAAACCGTCGGCAATAATTAGATGTTTTAAGGTGACTGATGGAGGGATAAAATCAGGACTTATTTGGATTTCAATAACCCTAGTATTTCCGCCGCCACTCAGGGTTAATCCTGACGCAGATTCTCCGTCAACAGTGATGCTTTTGTCAATGACTAATTGTTGGCTAAGGTTAATGGTTTGACTTGACAAACTGCTATCGAATGTGATAACATCCACATCACTGGCATTGGCGATCGCCTCCCGTAAAGAACCAGGCCCAAAATCATTGGTATTGGTGACGGTAATAGTACCGAAAGTTCCCCGATAAGAAGCGATCGCTTTTGAGGTAAAGGGTAAATTTAACTCAACGGTCGCGGTAGAATATTCTAAATGCCAATAGTCAGCACCGACAATTTCCTGTGAGGCGGCGACTGTTGCGCCGGTGATTTCTGCTAACTGCTCGATAAAATTAGTTCCGGTGGCGGCGGCGACCCGACAACCATAAAGGAATAAGGTAGCTGTTTCTGATAAAGCCTTGCGCCAACTGTGAAGGCGATCGCTTTTCAGGGTATCGCTATTAACAACCCCATTCCCCAAATATAAACAGCCTGGACTGCCATGGGACAAAATATGAACCTGGGCAATTTTTTCACCCAGACTGCTATAATCAGATAGTATAGTCGAAATCTGTGCTATCCCATCTTGATGGCGATCGAGAATAATTCCTTGGCCGTCTTTGACCCCATCTAGGAGTTGTTCGGGTGTTTCTACATTGCGATCGATAAAAACGAGGGTTTTAGGCTTACCGCTAGGGGCACACCTTGGACGTTTAAACATTTATGAGACTCCAAGAGGGTATATTTGGTATATTCAACCCTGGAGTTGTAAATTCAGGTTTAACTGGTTAATTTATCAAGTAAAAGAATTGGTACCCCCCTTCAGCCACCAGGAGGAAGCACCAATCCTATTGACTCACCGCCCAACCTAAAAGAGCGTTAATTGGAATCCTTAATTGAGTTTTAAGATGTTTCCTATTGAGTCCTATTCTATAAATAACAGATTTTGATTTAAATCGCCTCAGTATTTTTACTGAAATTTTGACGGATTTTCTGAGGGTGAGTAGGAGCAAAATTACGGAATTTACGGTTATATCAACTCTACCAAAGCCATGGGCTAATTAGGAGTAACCAATTTTTTACCCCTAGGAAGTGCAAAAAAACCGTAGCCTGGTAATAGTGGCTACGGCTGGTATTTCACAAGTAGTTATAATCGCTTAGATTAACGGTGGTTATCAACCTGGGACTTAATCGCGATTAAGAACAATCAGTAAGCGCAAAATAAAGATAAACAGGTTGATGTAGGTGAGGTACATGGACAAAGCGGCGGGAATAGGCTGGTCATCACGTAAACCTCTGGGGAGCGTGGAAGCCCCGTGTCTTTAGACCGGGGAGGAAACGGGACCGGGGGACTTTAGTCCCCGTGAATCTTTCAAGCATAGGCGTAACCATCCTTTCGGTGAATAGGTTGGCAGTATTTGTGGTTGATGCCTGTCACCCGTCCCGAGGCGGTGGTCATATCAAAACTGCCAGAGGCACGGCAGAGAACCCGTCCTACATAGGAGCCAATTTTCTTCCCGGCCGTGACCGTAGCCGTGACGATATCGCCAGTCTGAAAACCGTTGTGAATTTGCTTCCTGGAGCGGTGACGAGTGGGGAATCCGTACTTATTCGTCCCGCACATCCGACGAGTTCCATGCCCCTTCGCTAGAATCAGCAACGGTTTTGACGTGACAATATCGAGTGATTCGACGTCTCCAACACAGGCAGCATCAAGCCAATGAGCTTTAGGTAGGTTAAGCCGAAGTCGATTGAACTTCGTTTGTCCGCCGGTTCCTGTAGTTACTGGGACTCCTGTGGCTTTGAGAGCGTTGAACAAGGCCCATCGGGTTGAGTTAACGGCAGCCGCATCGTTAAGGGGTGATTTGGCCTGCCTCAGAAGACGACTCAGGACATCAGGCTGGCCCGATAAAAAATCCCGAATGTCCCCATTGCCTTTGGCTTGATTGCATGAGTGGCAAGCGATCGTCAGGTTAGACACCCGGTCAGAGCCCCCCTTAGACCGGGGCTGAATATGCTCAACTTCAAGGGGTACATGTTTAGCACCACAGTAAGCACAGGTTCGGCCCCACTTTTCCAACAGGTATTCCCGGACTTCGTAGCCTTGTAAGGCTCCCTGCTGATACTCAACACCTGAGATCTCAGGGTTTTCCATCAATTGTAGGTCGAACCGTACTAGCTCTTGAACAATGCGGCCCACTGGGGCAAGTCTACGGAATCGGTTAACCCAGGTCATCAGGGTATCGACTCGATGCTGCAAGCTCGGAGCCAACCAACCCTGGGGACGAGTCCGATTCAAGAACCGAGCCGGCCGATATTGGGTCTTGCGGTTTCGTCGAGAACGTCGCAGTTGCCGACGAGACCGCAAGGCTTCTACTATCTGCTGTCCTCGGTGCTGCAACTCGGCAGCAAAGATGATTCGATTCCCTTGCTTCAGGGCAATTCCAGTGACTTTAGAGCCTGGGTCTAATTTGAGTTCGATCGGTTCAGGATTCCCATGAACCTCCTTATTGAGAATAATGGTGAATGGGTAGCGTCGAAATACCGATGCTTTTCCGGCTTTGAGTAGGGACCGTGCGACCCCTGGCTGGCAGGGGGTCAGGGGCCTACGGTTGGTATCTAAAACGAAAACATGATTAGACATTGTTGCGTCTCTTCTGATTGCTCGTCACCTTAAAAATGTGGGGGTATGGTTGCCCCCAACTCTGCAAAGCAGGTAAAGTTTGCCTCGTCAATGTTATAAAAGCTTTTTGGGCTAACTACACTTCCTTACCCCTTGTAAAGATGTTTAATAGTTAACGATAGAGCGAGAGGCTGGCAAGCACCTCAAGGTATCATGGCTTAAATAACGTAGCCAGTTAAGGCTTAGACTGGTCAACTAACTGAGGAATCCGAGGCATGAAGCCCCGTTACTTCAGTACGGGGTGCTGACTGATGCGATCGATATCTTCCGCCATTAGGGCGATCGCATTACTGACAGATAACAGGGTGATTACTCCGGCTGCTATTATAGCTTGCACCGGACGCAAACAATTTTTAACTAGACTCATGGCGCACCTATGGAAGTATTGACTGGGTAGGAGTCTGAACCTATCCCATTCCTTACTTCTGAGGATTTAGGATTTATCCGGTTGAGTTAGCAGTTATAGGGAACTGGCACTGTCTGGGGCAATTTCCACCCCTCCTTGCTGCACTATTTTTTGGCGATCGGTAATTAGATCGCTGAGGGTTTCAATGTTCTTGATTCCCATATCATGACAAGCCTTTTTTAAGCTGCTTTGGAAGGCTTCTATATCTTCTCCATATCCACAATTGCGGGCAGCTTCCTCTAGTCCCTGTTTGGCACTGGATTTCGCACAATTTACTAGATCAGTTCCTTGCAATCTGGGGGAATTTGACATAATTATTGTTTATAGATTTGCACACCAGTTAAATTATAGCAAATTTGGTCGGAATTATTATCTATCTGTGGGGGGATATTTTCTAACTAACTATGACGACTAGGCTATGGCGGGTTAAGACCAACCACAGCCAGTCTGGGGGAGGTCTCGTGGCTATCCCGAAAAATTAGTTAAGCTATTATCGGTGAATGGTAAATCTTGATTAAGGTAGTTAATTTCCTGTTTTTCCATGTCATTAATGCGGTGAATATAGTTGCGGAGAATTTGAGAGAGACGACCATCATAAAAACGATGGAGACTGTAGTTAGGTCTGGCTGGAAAACCGCGACGCTGTTTATGTCGTCCTCCCGCCCCAGGGTCAAAGGATTGAATCCCGTGATTAATCCCCCATTCAATAGGGGAATAATAACAAGCATTAAAGTGTAAACAATCGATATCTTGTAAACTTCCCCAATAGCGACCATATAGGCGATCGCCTTTAGTCAAACAGAATGACATCCCCATAGGTTGGCGATCGTCTAATTCATTATATGCCGCCACAAAAACCACCCGGTGACGATAATCATGATGTAACTGTTCAAAGAATTTCCGAGTCAGATATTTACTTCCCCACCAGCCAAATTTATCGCAGGTACTCCCATAAAAATCATACATCAGGGAAAACATTGATTTAGGGATATCATCACCCGTCACAATCCGCATTTGTAGACCCACTTTGTCTAAGGCTTTTCGTTCTCGTTTGATATTACGGCGTTGATTAGCATTAAAGATTTTTAAGTAATCATCAAAACTATTATATCCTTGATTTTGCCAGATATAACTATGGTGTAGCCAAGGGGTAAATCCCTGTTTGTCCAGAGTAGACTGCCATTGACGATCCACATAAAGAAAATGGCAGCCAGAAATTTTATGGTTAATACAAAAGCGATCTATTTCATGCACCATTAACCCCGTAATTTCGTCTTCATCCTCAGAGGGATCCACTAAAAATCGATAGCCTTCTGCTGGCGTAAAAGGCGACATCCCCAACATTTTAGGATAGTATTCAATCCCCAATTGATAAGCCAAATCAGCCCATTGGTGGTCAAAGACAAACTCACCGCGACTGTGACCTTTGAGATATAATGGGGCTGCCGCGACTAATTGAGAATCTCGCCACACTGTCAGATGATTGGGTAGCCAACCCGCCTGTCCCGTCGCACTACCAGAAGCCTCCAAATTATGCAGCCAGTCCCATTCAAAAAACGGAGTTTTCAGGGGTTGGGCGAGTCGATCCCACTCCGACTGAGGGACTTCGGAAATTTGATTAATCCAAGCTACCGAATACGGTGATTGATTTGAGTGTAAGGTATTCATGCTGAAAATTAAAAGCGCTATGATATTCTAGCGATTTTAATGGGGAGATTTAACCCGATAGTGCAGAAATACCTCATCATCTACCTGTTGGACACTCAACAATTGTAAATGGGGTGCGAAGCGAGATAAAAATCCTTCTCCGTCCACGGGAGTCGGTGATGTGGTTCCCCCCAAAATTAGGGGACAGACGGTCAGGTGAAACTCATCGATCGCATGGTGGGCTATTAAAGATGCTACTAGCTGACCGCCGCCTAAGACCGCTAGTCTTTGTATATCCCGGTCTCTGAGTTGCTGTAACGCTTCTGACCAGGTGATCACTCCATTGGAGTCGTCCGCGACGATCACTTGGTCGAAGTGGTCGGAAAATCGTTTCCAAGGCTGACCCCCTAAGAATGTGGTCAGTAACCACTTGGGAACAGGCTGTTGAAAAAATTTGAGGGTTGGGTTAATTTTTCCTGATGCGGAACAGACTATTTGAACCGGTTGGGGGGGTTTTCCGTTTTTTTCCCGATCGCCTAACAATTCCGTTGAAGACACCCTTAAAGCTGTTCCATAGGCGGCGAGAGTGCCGTTTCCGAACAGTACAGCGTCGGCTTGGGCAATTTGTCGTTCTAGGTGAATGATATCAGCATTAGAGCCAAATCGGGCAGGCGATCGCATCAGATCAGCAATTTTGCCATCCGCACTCATGGCTAAAATAACAGTAGTGTGGGGTCGGGTGGTTGGAATTATCTCATCCATAAGGGCCTGGTTTTGGCTCTCGACTTGCTATTAGTAATCTTAAAACAGGGTCTGACAAGATGCAAGACGCTAGATCTAGCTTAGATCTACTAGTCGTGATCGGCGCATCGGTATTAATTTGAAAAAATATACATCAGATTTAATTCTATGATTTCATTGTTCCCTAAAGCTATCTTAATTATCACTGTCCTGACTATAGTTAGTTATCTCATTATTTGTGTCGGGTTGCTTTTGTTTCAAAATCGGTTGATTTTTTTCCCATCTAAGACCATTGAAAAAACTCCCGATTTGTTAGGGATGCTATATCAAGAGGTTTGGTTAAAATTACCCGATTCCACATCAGAAAGTGAACAGATTAATGGTTGGTGGATTCCTGGCGATTCCGACATAGTGATTTTGGATTTGCATGGGAACAGTAGTAATATTGGTGGCAATTTAGGCTATGCTAAACAATTTCATCATCTGGGATTTTCCGTGTTTTTGATAGATTATCGAGGTTATGGTTGTAGTAGCGATCGCTTTCCCTGTGAACAACGAGTTTATGAAGATGCCGAGTTAGCTTTTAATTATTTGGTTAATTCTCGAAACATCCCCCCTGATAAAATTGTCGTATTTGGGCATTCTTTGGGAGGTGCGATCGCTATTGAATTGGCTACGAAACACCCCCAAATTGCTGGATTGATTATCGAAAGTTCCTTTACTTCTATCCTCGATATGGTCAAGGTAAAGAAACAATATCGGATTTTTCCAATTAATTGGTTATTGCATCAACGATTTGATTCTCTTGCGAAAGTTCGGGAATTGAAAATGCCGATTTTATTCACCCATGGGACCGCTGATGAGTTGGTTACCGCCAGTATGAGTGAGCAGTTATACCAGGCTTGTCCTGAACCCAAACAACTGCTGATGATTCCTGATGCTGATCACAATCATGTCAAAGAAATGGGAGGCGATCGCTATCGGGAAACCATCAAGAAATTTGTGGAAAGTCTGTAAAAAAATTTTATCTTTCATGGGTCTAAACCCTCTGGACTTCCCCATAAATTTCACCCGATTTATATGGGGATAATTTAATAATTTAAATTTAAATCATTCATCATCTCTAAAACCTGTTCAATAGCTACTGATTGCTGATTAATATTGAGAGAAATAGTCTGAGAATTTTCTACTATACTGTTAATCCCATTAACCACCTCATTAAATCCGGTTTTACTTTCCTCTGTGACTCGGACTGTAGAACTCATCGCTTTTTGAATATCATGTACTAAATTGTTAATTTCTGCTGCTGAGGATTTACTTTGATCAGCCAGTTTCCGAATTTCATTGGCGATCACATTAAATCCTTGTCCACTATTCTGGTCAGCTTGTACCGCCTCAACTGCAGCATTTAAAGCCAATATATTAGTTTGATTAGCTAAATTACTGACTATAGTAGATATTAAGCCAATTTTGACAATTTTATTACTTAAATCTGAGATTTTATAGGCAAGTTTATTCACCGTTTCTTGTAAGCCATCCTGGCAATAATTATCATCAGATTCCCGATAACCTTTAATCAAATATAATACCTGTTTAGCCGCTAATGCTGCCTTAGAAGCCTGTTCAGCGGAACCCCTAGCTGAACTGTTTAACTCATTCATAGTTATAGTGACTGAATGCACTAACATTTTCTGATTTTGTAGTGTTCCTTGTAATTCTTGACTTCTGGTAGATATCTCAGCAGCCATGAGGTTAAAAGAGTGAGCCAAACAACCTAGTTCATCCTGTGTATTATCTGGAATAGACACATTATAATTACCTGCCGAAATTTTCTGAGTCCCATTAATTAGTTGTTGCAATGGTGCAGATACTTGTCGTTTTAAAACCACCCAAACTAGGAGCATTAATGATAATAGTAAAATTACTTCAATCAGGATATTTGCTAACACAAAATTTACGGATTTTTTTATTAAAATTGACCGAGGAAAAACAGTTACAAAATACCAGTCAATACCCGGCATTTGGCGAAAAACCAGGTATTGATTATCTTCATAATTAGGTATTATGTATTGATTTGGGGGAGCATTTGTAACTAATTTAAATATATTCATTAAGTTACTATCCTGCAAATTTTGGATCTTAACCGTGGTAGTGCTATCTTGAATTTTATCTATTAAGTGGGGATGAGCGATTAACTGACCATCCCCTCTAAAAATTAGGTTATATCCTCCTTCAATATGCACATTAACTGTTCTTTCGATTAACTGATTTAGGGTGATGTCATGACCAAGAGTTCCTATGGTTTGACCATTATAATCAACGGGGGTTGAAGCCGTGACTAACCAAAGCTGACTAACTGGTTCATAATAAGGTGTAGTCCAAACGGTTTTTCTTTCCGGGTTATTCTCAGGAGTGGCGACTAAATACTCTGGTTTTTGGGGCATATAAAAGTTAGCATCAGCTTCTTTAACATAATTAGGAACTTCCGGCCAATAAACAATTGTAATATTTTCCGGGGTCATAATGAAGGTACTGTCAAAACGATTATGCCACGCCCTCCCGTAGGATTCGATTAACCTTTGTAAATCAATGACTTTCCGACGAATTTCTGGGGTGATTTCTAAGGATTTATCAATATACACTCCCGCCTGGCGTTCACCATCAAAATTGACAGGGTTGTTACGGATAACCCCGTCCGGGTATCGGATGAATAAATTATTAAATTCCTCTTCTAAATTAGCGGGGGATGGTTGTGCAAATTCCCTCAGAATTTCGGCTTTCAGGATAGCATGATTATCAACCGCTAAATCAAAGATTTGCTGTTCTCTGGCTACTCTTTCCACCACAGACTCTTCTAGTTGCGTTAATTTCTGATTTCTCAATGCTGATATCGCTTGCATATAATTAGCGATCGCACTACCTGTCACTATTAAAACTGCACATACAGTAATCTGAAATAAGGTTTTTCTGGTCAGAGAACCTTTGGGGGAAAACTGCGATTCCGGGTGATTTTTGCCATGGGAGTTTAACATAATTATATGAATTGATTAAGGATTGAGGGTGCTGTGATCATCTACTATGATTATATCATAACAATTATGTAGGGTTTGTCCTAGTGCTGCTCTAAATATGTAAAATTTTGGTAAAATTGGCTCAACCGAGTTATCAGTCTGTATTAATTCCATGTAGGCTGAAAGGCTATGATTACATCCATGGCCCGCCTGAGACTAGCAGAATTAACCTTAGCCCCTTCTATTGCCCATGATTCTTGTACAAACTTAATCAGTGGATTATTATAATCTTTACCGACTTTGGCAGTGCTTTCTGCTGGGGGTACAATGGCATCTTTTAAGGCTTTTTTTCTGCATCTACGACAGAGGTTGATTAAATACTGTTTCGGGTCGTCTATATCATCAACATCCGTGGTAATCAAATTAGGTGAAATACCTAAAAATTTAGCAAATCCTTCTCGGTCAGCCAGTCACCACGATTCTACTTCTTTCACAGCTACTCTAAAAAGCAGGTTAGGATGTTTGGGCTGAGATTTTAACCATTCATTAATAATCGCCAATGGACATTCAGATTTATCTAAATCAGTTAAGACTAAATAAGCCATTCCTTTGGCTGCATTATTAAATCCGCACAAGTTTTTTTTGAGATAACCATATCCGTTTTTGTGAAAACAATGACCAATCAAAAAAGGACGTTGAGAATGCTGAATCATTTTTTTTAACACAGCCTCACTCAGGATATCTTCACAGGCTAAATTAATGGGAATATCTGTCATTGATATCAACTTATTGGAATAAACTTAGTTGTTGAATTTGAGGGGGGACTGTCTGAGGTAATGCAGCATCTGCTATAGTTAAACCTCCTTCTAATAGCAGTCTAATGTTGTCATCACTAGAAGCTATTTTAACTTCGGTTCCCTCCGGCTTAGGTATCATTAAGATAACTTCTTGGCCACCAATACCCTGGTCTGAAAGTAAATCGGCACTATGGGTAGTAATAATAACTTGCCGTTTTTTGGATCGTTGTAGTCGATAAATTAGGGGAGGTAGCTGGTTAATAATTCCCGAATTTAATGATAATTCTGGTTCTTCTAGTAATAACAAGGAATCGGATTCTAACAAAGACCATAGTAGTCCAATGAGTCTTAATGTACCATCAGAAAATTGGTCTTCCCTTTGTTTTCCGGCTTGGGGTCGCCAATGTTCATAAATAGCCTCTAAATGAGGGACACCCATTTCGTCTTTAGTATCGGTTAAATTTTTTAACTGGGGTACGGCTAACTTGAGGGCTTCTTCAATTTTTTTTAGTCGTGATTTGCGGGTTTTTTCTGATGTCTTGGCTACCCTTTCTAAAAAAGTTCTGCCAAAGGGATCTTCGAAAAGTCCGGGGGTAGCAAATGCTTCGGGGTGGCGAACCAATTGGGGAATTATATGTAAGTATAAAATCGATTCTAAAAATTTGGCAATGTCTCGAAATTGGGCATTGGCATTAATTTGTTCTAAATAGGTTTGGGTAAGTCTTAACTCATCTCGTTGATCATCTCCATCAGGTCGATTGATAATTTGTTGGTGGTGATGCCAGACTCTTTCATAGGCAATAATTGGTTCATTTTTGCCACCTTTTCTCTGTTTAAATCCTATGGCATATTTCCAAAGGGGTGCTGTGGCATTTGGTTGGGATAGGTGAATTTCGATTTCTACATTAGGATAACGGCGGGCGGAAAGACTCCGAATTTTAGAAACTCCACCTCGATCGCCTACGGCTTTTTGGAGACCGCCGCCGGGTTTGGCTAAATCCCTTAAAAATCTGAAAGCATCGAGAAAGTTGGACTTACCGCAGGCGTTGGGACCGACTATAAATATACGATCGCATAAGTCCACCTCAACGGCACGAAAGTTGCGCCAATTTTTCAGGATTATGTATGATATGATCATGTAAATTACCGTAATTTTAGCTATAGTATAACTGAATATATCTCTGGTGTTCGGATAATCGGGGAGTGTGGCGACTGCTCAAATTAGTCAAAACTTGCTAAAATCGCAGTTATCAGAACACTTATCAAGACATTGGCTATGGAAAATAATCTAAATACAAACATCAGTCCCACTTCTATCCAACAAGAAGATGCCCAAGAAATTCTACAAATTGCTATGGCTCGCAGTCAAGAAACTGGGGAACTCACCCGCACCCAGTTGGAGGAAATGGCAATGGAGTTGGGAATTAGCTCGGAAAATTTACAGGCGGCGGAATTAGAATGGCAGACTCGGAAAGTGGAGTTAACCGAAAAACAGGTATTTAATCAGGAACGTCGGCAAAAATTACGGCAAGATGCTGTTAAATATGCGATCGTTAACTCTTTCCTAATTTTATTAAATCTGGTGACTACCCAGGGTATGGCTTTTGCTTTAACGATCGCTTTATTATGGGGTCTAGGATTGAGTTTGCAAGCCTGGAAAGCCTATCAAACTCAGGGAGAAGCATACGATAAAGATTTTGCTAAATGGCGGATCAAAAAGCAGCTAGGAAACTCCCTAGGAATAATTGCAGGTCGCGTCATTAAGGGCATTCAATCATAATAGTTATCAATTAATTGGGTGTTGGGGTTTAGCTGAGGGGTTGGGGGNTTGGGGGTTGAGGGTTGAGTGTAGCCGATGCCATATTGTCGCCGAATGTGATATAATCAGAGTTTGTCTTGTTAAATTTGAGTTTAATCTGGTCATGGCTGTTCCAAAGAAACGAACCTCTAAATCCAAGCGGAATATGCGAAAAGCGACTTGGAAGCGCAAAGCTAGAGTCCAAGCCGAAAAAGCCTTATCCCTAGGTAAATCGGTCCTTACAGGTCGGTCTGCAAGTTTCGTCTATCCGACAGATGATGAGGAGGGCGACGAGGAATAACCCGGGGATGTTGGTTGAAAAGCCGGATGTCAGTTTTTGTTGATGTCCGGCTTTGGGGTTATTTTTGAACGGCTGCTGGCAGAATCAACATGGCATCACCAAAAGAGTAAAAGCGATATCGGTTGCCGAAATCATTGGGTGGTTGTTCTAAGGCATCCTGATATAATTTCATGAGTCTTTCACGACCAATTAAAGCTGATACCAACATCAGTAAACTCGATCGCGGTAGGTGAAAATTAGTAATCAGTCCATCAATGACCCGCCAGCGATAGCCGGGATAAATAAATAGGTTAATTTCGCCGCAGTAAGGTTGAATAGAGCGATCGCCAGAATTTTGGGCGGCTGCTATACCTTCCAAAGTCCGCACTACGGTAGTTCCCACGGCAATGATGCGACCACCACGGGCGCGGGTTTGATTGATTTTCTCGACGGTTTCGGGAGGCAATTCGACCCATTCGGCGTGCATTTGGTGGGTGGTAATATCCTCAACTTCCACGGGACGAAAAGTTCCTAAGCCCACATGAAGGGTGACGAAAGCGTGATCAATGTGTTGCTGAGAGAGTCTTTGAAATAGTTGTTCTGTAAAGTGTAACCCGGCTGTAGGTGCGGCCACCGCCCCAGGGCGATCGCCATAAATAGTTTGATACTGTTCGGCTAAAGCCTGAGAATCGGTAACATAGGGAGGAAAAGGGATTTCGCCAAATTGATCTAAAATAGAAACCAAAGATTGGCCTTGGGGAACCTCAAACTTGAGCAACCTTCCGCCCGTACTGGGGTTAGTATCGATAACGGTAGCATAAAGTATTTCGCCGCCAGATTTGGACTGAAACTCGAGGCGATCGCCTATCTTAAACCGTTTTCCGGGCTTGACCAAAGCTAACCAACAGTTTGGGGCTTGCTCCTGTAGCAATAAAATCTCGATCGCCGCCGATCGACTCTTGCGACCGTAGAGACGGGCGGGGAGTACGCGGGTATTATTGAGAATCAGTAAATCCTGTGGTTGTAATAAATCTGGTAAATCCCGAAATAAACGGTGTTGATGGGACTGGGGCGAATCCACCACTAACAGGCGGGATGAGTCCCTAGGGATTACTGGATTTTGAGCGATGCGATCGGGAGGTAATTCATAATCATACCCCTGCAAAGTTCTATCTAATTTGTCCACTACTTCTGTCATTCCCAACACTAAAATCGCGCTTTCTGAGGTAAACTTGGGTAGAATCCCCCAGATCAGAACGGGTAATTTTCCCCTATTAAAAGGGGTAATATCCCGCAATGATATAAGTATAGCCTTGTCAAAATAGGAAATACAGAACAGGGGATAAGGAAAAATGGAACAGGGGGTAAGGAATTTTTCTGAAAGCCTGCGGCTGACAGCTAACACCGGACACTCGAAAGCTAGTAACCGATACCCTGATCACTATTGGGTTACCACCGCAGCAGGTAACAAGTCCTTAACCATTTAGGAGTTGCAAGCGGGTGGGGGGAGACAGGAAGACGCGGGAGAAACAATGGAATGGAATATCTATACTACCTTGCCAACACGAGTTTAACACTGAGAGTTGTTGATTTTCTTAGGGGTCAGACTCACCTTCCGGTCAAGTTTATGACCGTGATTCATCAAATTGACGGCTGGATCATCAAAGTTAAGATGAGTGAGTATTTAACGCCCCACCAACATGGTGATTTTAGGGCTTTTATGTACGAATTGGGGATTCCCTATGAACCGGACATTCGTATTCAGATGGCTTTGTGGGCTCTGGAAACTGGACAATCTCCCTTGAGTGTGATGCGTCGCTACCAGGTGGCGGTGGTTTCTCATGGTAGCCCAAATCGAGAGGATATTGAAACATTCCGCACTCAGTTTGTTAGGGGTCTGGGCTATTGTCCAGAGGCTTTAGCCTGAGGTTTAACTTGATTGTTTTGCTGGAAGTTTCGCTAATGCACGCTCAGGGAAAGGCTGATTCGATATAGTCTTCTAGGGTAAGCTGATAGGCTTCTATATGAATGGATTTACCTGGTGTCACAATCTGAGGTGATGCTGCGATCGGGTTGTTTGTTGCTGGGTTCTGGTGTTGACATCTAACTAGGGCGACATCGAATCGACAAGGATGATTACTGAAATGGGGATGGGCGCTTAAAAAGTGTTCTGCGGTTCGGATCAGTTTGGCTTGTTTGGTCGCAGTAATGGCTAAAGCACCGTTTGCGTCCCAGTTTCCTCGACTGCGGGTTTTGACTTCTACAAAAATTAGGGCGGTTTCTCGATGACCAATGAGGTCGATTTCTCCCCAACGACAATGATATTGATGGTATAAAATCTGCCAGCCCGTTTGTTGTAACCATTGTGCGACGAGTTGTTCTCCCAATGTTCCTATATGACGCGACATTACAGTAAACTCAATATAGATTTTTGGATAGATAGATCAAAAGGTATGGGTTTCTCGTTTCCCAGGATAATCAATAGGACAATTCTCTCGCGTATAGCAGCGATCGCTTTAATTTTAGGGATGGGTTGGGGACTAATAGCTAYTATTACCACATCGCCGGCGATCGCGGAAAACTACGAAAAACGCAATCTGATAGGTGTGGACTTCTCAGGACAGGACCTCAAGGACTCCGAGTTTGATTTTGCTAACCTACAGGGTAGCAATTTCAGTCATACCGACCTACGGGGAGTTAGCCTATTTGGGGCGAAAATGCAGGATGTTAACCTAGAGTCTGCTGATTTACGTCTTGCTACCCTAGACACGGCGCGGTTAGTTAGGGCTAATCTCACTAATGCTTTGCTGGAGGAAGCCTACGCCTACAATGCGGATTTCCGTGGGGCGATTATTACTGGGGCTGATTTTACTGATGTCATGTTGCGTCGAGATCAGCAACAACTGCTTTGTGAAGTGGCGGACGGTACAAATCCAGTAACAGGACGCGATACCCGCGAGACTCTCTACTGCGATTGATTGACTTTCGATCAGCAGACCAAACAACAGGGATAACCTGAGAAGCCATTGCGAATCCTAGGTTATCTCCCGAAATTGCCGGGTTTTTGGCTGTCACTCAAAAAAGCTCTCCTAGTTGGCTTCCTGAGACAATAGTTCTTTCAGGTTGATTGTGGCGGCGACATCATCTGGGGTGGCTTGGGGGTGGCTTTTGCGCTTTGTGTAAGATACTAACGCGGGGATGGAGATACAGATAGCGCCGTTTACCAAAGCTAACAAAAGTCCGTAAGCTATATAATGATCCATTAATACACCCTCCTAAACATCGGGTTGATATTTTTTCAATCATTATCACATTATGGATAGTGAAAAAGCAATGGTTTTAGGTAAGAATTACTTGTCAATCCCATAAGTTATCTCAATCAATCAATGGTTAGAGGGTGAGTATTTATACTTATTAATTGGGGTTGATTTCCGAGGATTTTAGTTGAATTAGTGGCTACTAAGATGCACTCAGTTTAGCTCAATTGGAGTATAGCACAGATGACTGTCAAAAGATCACCCAAATGTAAGTAATCGTTAATGTTATGACTGTTAAGGGAAAGCCGAAACGGAGGTGTTCCCAAAATGATAGGCGATCGCCTCCAGATGCGGCGGCTTCTACGGTAATTAGATTGGCTACAGAACCAAATAGGGTGAGATTCCCGGCTAGAGTGGCTGAGGCGGCTAGGAGAATCCAGCTTGAGGTGGCATCTGGGGGAATAAATGATTGTAGGAGTAAGACGGTGGGGACATTAGAAATTATGTTGGATAATAAGGCGGTAATAACTAATAAACCTAGGGGATAGGATACCCAAGTTGACAGATGATTTAACAGTTGCAAAGATTGCACACAGTACGTGAGGATAAATAGTCCCGAAAACATTACTAATAATGACCAGTCTACTTGTTGTAAGACTCGCTGAGGTTTAATCCTGCGGGTAATCAATAATATGGCGGCGGCTAAAAATGCTGATTCTGCTAGGGGAAGATTGATGATAAAAGCGGTTAATAAAAGAGTGGTGACAATTATGGTTTTAATCAGGAGGGGACGATGTAAGTATAATGGTGATTGAGTGAGGGAATTTGAGGGGAGAGGATGTGATATTCGCACTTCTGGATAAAGTAGGCATAAGAGGCCAATTTGTAGCCCTAAACCTACTATGGCGACGGGGGTTAAGGTCTGGGCGAATTGTAGATAACTAATTCCGGAAAAGGAACCGACGAGGATATTTTGGGGATTACCGCTGAGGGTGGCGAGGGAACCGATATTGGTGGAGGCGGCGATCGCTAATAAATACGGGACAGGATTTAATTTGAGCGATCGGGCTAATTTTAA